>CALPNW020000142.1 GCA_943325035.2 Sphingobacterium thalpophilum
AAGTTGTACCGGTAAGATATCTCTGATCTGTCTGTTCAGATGAATTCCACTTTCCCCACTTGCCGGTAAATAAAAAGACGCTTTGCCATCATTCAGTAAAACATGACCAAATGAAGCATCTACGCTGCAGAACTGAGGCAGCAGATCAAAGAAATTACCTGCAAGCAACAAATCCGGATTCCCATCCCGGTTAACATCCGTCACCGAAATGGCATTAACAGAAGAAAGTTGTAATTCAACCGGCAGTGACTTTAAAGTAAAATTTCCTTTGCCATCATTCCAGGCAATACCGGAAGCTGCATGATTCACTGTTAATGTTTTTGCGTTCTGGAGATTCGATGAAAAAAGATCCTGAATAGATTTACGCGCATATTCCTGGTGTTTCAGATTCCCTTTTTTTAAGGAAGGAATTTGGTCGGTAATATCCTTTTTCATAAATACCGGAACATCTTTACCCTCCACTGTATGACTGAATATTTTATCCGTAATTCCATTGTCATCAAAATCTTTGATCCATACTTTAACCGGATTGGTTTGATCTGCTTTGAGGTAAAAATTTTCTCCCAGATTACCCAGCACCAGATCTGCATCTCCGTCTTTATCCAGGTCTGCTACTGCCAGCTGCTGCCACCATCCGGCATATTTTTCGAGTCCGGTTTTTACTTCAGTAAATACTTTGCCGTTAAACCGGTATGCATGGGGATACATCCACTCACCCGAAAAAAGCAGTTCCTTTTTCTGGTCACCGTTTATGTCTGCCCAGGCAGCCGAAGTAATCATGCCTGCGTTGGAAAGAAACGGGGCAAGCGTTTCTGTAACCTCGGTAAAGACACTATTGCCTTCATTATGAAACAGAAAACTTTTTGGTGACACACCGTAATTCTGGGGTTCACTTCTGCTTCCGATAAACAAATCCTCTTTACCGTCATTGTCATAATCTAACGCAATTGCTGCTCCGCAATTGGTATGACTAACCGGCAATGCACCAATCTTCATCACAAAATTCGCTTTGCCATCATTGATGAAAATATGATTCTGGTAAGCTTCTGAAGCAGCCGGTGCAAAATTGCCTCCGCCGCCGGTAAAAAGATCAAGATCCCCATCCTGGTCTGCATCAAAGAAAAAGGCAGCAGTAACATCACTGAATGCAAATTTTTTGAAATCGGGAATGTCTTTTTTCACTAACCCACCTGCCGTTTGCAGATAGAGCTGACCCGGTTGCTGTGCCGCCCCTCCAATATAAATATCCTCCAGTCCATCGCCGTTCACATCAGCCACCGCTCCTTTCGGGCCCTGCTTTGAGAGCATGAAAGGAATATTCCGTTCGTTGTAAAAATCTACATAATCATCTTCTGTATGCCGGTTGAACGGCAATTTCATTGCCTCCAGAAAAGGCACTACCGAAGGAACAACAGCAGGTTTAAATGATTTTACCTGTAAAGTGTTGTAGTCCAGCGTATGCAACTTATTGATGGCTGGCCGATCAACAGTACTAACAGATTGGTCCGGCCAGATAATCTGCAGTGAATCTGGCTGCAGATTGCCAATACCAATGGTTAGTTTATAATCTACCGAAGACTGAAATCCTTTACTGGGTATCAGTTCCCTGCTGATAATTTCTTTGCCCTTATAAATTTTAACAGTACTGCCAATACCAAATGTATTGGGCGACTTGTATTTGAGCGATACTGAAATGTATCCGGCCTTATGCTGTTCGCTGCTGTTGTTTTTATAAACAAGGGCTTTTTGATTTACATTGCTGATGACCAGATCCAGATCGCCATCATTGTCCAGATCCGCATAAGACGCACCATTGGAGAAAGTTGGTTGATCGAACCCCCAGTTTATCCCTTCATCACTAAACCGAAGCTGTCCTTTATTGCGGAATGCTTTGTTGGGTATGGGAACAGAAGGCATCTTATCGATAACGGTTTGCACTTCTTCTTTTTTACCGGTAATGACCATTTGATTCACTACATCATTGGCAAAAAAATCAATGAAATCCTGATCCGTAACATCTCTGTAAATTCCATTACAAACAAAAATATCCGAAAGGCCGTCGTTATCTGCGTCAAACAACAAGGCACCCCAGCTCCAGTCGCTGGCAGCTACTCCACTGTAAAAAGCAGACTCCATGAATTTCCCTTCCCCGTTATTTACCTGCAGTGAATTTTGTGTAAACTGGTTGTAAAATCCCTGATCCTGTTTTAATTTAAGAATATCATACCCCTCAAAAGAAGTATTTGTTTTTAACCGGTAATCATCGCCCGGTAACATGTCTGTGGTGAAAATATCGGGTTTGCCGTCATTATTAATGTCTTGCATATCTGCTCCCATAGAAGAGAAACTGATATGCTGCATTCTTTGCTCCATCTCATCTTTAAATGTTCCGTTGCGTTGGTTTACATAGAGATAATCTTTCTCAAAAAAATCATTGGATACATATACGTCCGGGTAACCATCCTGGTTGATATCACCCACTGTTACCCCTAAACCAAAACTGATGATGCTGCCATAAATACCCGCTTCTTTACTGATGTCTTTAAAACGGCCATTGTCATTTCTGTAAAAATGATCGCCGCCCCCTTTAAGAAAATCCGGGAAAGGAGCCTGTGCGTCGGGGATGGTTCTCAGGTTGGCGTAGTTGAGTGTGTTCACCGGAATAGGGCTGTTGTTCACCAGAAAACAATCCAGATCTCCGTCCAGATCGTAATCAAAAAAAGACGCCTGTGTAGAATACCCGTCATTATCCAATCCATATTCAGTAGCACGCTCGGTGAATGTAAGGTTATGGTTATTGATGAATAGCTGGTTTTTTCTGAGTGGCTTTTGCAGCATATTACCTGCATTACATACATAGATGTCCAGCCAGCCATCCGCATTGATGTCTACAAAAACAACACCGGTACTCCATTGTTTTTTATTGGTAAATCCAGACTTGTCCGAAATATCTTCGAACTGCAGATTCCCTTTGTTCAGATAAAGTTTATTGCTTCCCTGATTGGCCGTAAAAAACACTTCAGGTAACCCATCATTATTCAGATCTCCGGTGGCAACACCGCCCCCATTATAAAAATTTCTGTATTTAAATACATTGAACTCTTTGGATTCTGTAAGCTTATTATTAAAATCAATATTGCTGTTCTCTACTAATTTGAACAGTGAATCTGCCGATTTTGGTTTGCAGGAATTCAACAAAAAAATCAGCGTACAGCAAAGCGTAATTGTGCGGAACATCATAGGTTAAAAGTAAGTAATTACCAGTACTGTAACTTAAAAATTGGTAGCGCAGGCACAAAAAAGGCCCCGGAAAACCGGAGCCTTTTTAATACTATACAATGCTATTAATATCCAAAGTTTTGTTTCAGGTTTGGATTAGAAGCTACTGCAGTTGCAGGAATACAGAAAACAACTCTGTAACCATCTGAAGCACTTGCTCTTTCCTGAACAGGATCGTTGAAAACACCATAACGGATCATGTCATTTCTTCTCCAGCCTTCGAGATACAACTCTCTACCTCTTTCCTGTAACAAGTTAGGAAGAGTTAAAGCGGTTAATGCAGATGCACCTCTCTTAGAACGGATACTGTTTACAATAGCCAATGCAGTTTCTCCACCGCCTGTACCACCTCTTAAGGTAGCTTCAGCTTTCATCAGACGAACGTCTGCTAAACGAAGGAAAGGAAACTCATTCGCACTACCCCATCCACCATCGTTGATGGTTGAAGGATCTAACGGGAATTTATTTGGACGGATACCGTTTGCTTCGTTGTTGAAGAACATAGATACGTTTCTGGTGAATACCAGGTCGTTCTTACTTCTGTCTTTCAGGGTAACGATTGCATTTCCGATTCTACCATCTTTAGGACCGTTTACTTTTCCAACCAATAAACCTGCAACTAAACCGGTTTGAGCGGTGTAACCTGCCAGTGTATCTGATCTTCTTTTATCGGTAGCTTCAAAACTGTCGTAGAAATCAGACAGGGTTGCAAAACCATTCCAGCCACTTGGTGCCTGACCATAATGGAAGCCCATTGCAGTTGGCCATACCAGGTTGGTACCATTACCTGCTCTTGCATCTGATCCGTTGATACGAACGAAGATGTTTTCAGTAGATTTAGCACCATTCTGCCAGGTAAAGTTATCCCAATAGTAACTATTGATAGAAAGCAGACTGTTTGCAGCAATATTGTTACAATACTCGATCACTTTAGTCATATCAGCAGCCGCAAAAGTGTACGGACCGTTTGGCTTAGTAGGATCTTGCTTGTATACTGCTTTATTCAGGTAACACTTAGCCAGCAAAGCCCATGCTGCTTCTTTGGTAGCAAGTGTTCTGTTGGTTTTATTGAAAGCAGGAAGAGCAGGAACTGCAGCTTCTAATTCAGCAATGATTGCATCAATAGCAGCTGCTCTCGTTAAAACATCCGGAATTGCGCTTGCTTTTGCAGTTGCAGGGCGGGTTTGCACCTGTCCGTAAACATCACAGGTTAAAAAGCGGAAATAAGAACGTAAGAACTGTCCTTCTGCTTTTTCTAATCCTGTTTTGGTTTCAGCGATCAAGGTAGTTTGAAACAACGCACCGTTCAACTGATTCCAGAAATTGGTAACCTGATTATGATCTGGTGCCCAGGTATGCAGGTGAAGACGACGCCATGTACCAAAGTCATCCCAGTCTGTACCACGGGTTGGCCCGAGTAACTCGTCTGTTGTATGTTCCTGCAGTCCATGCCAGCCTTCCTGACCGCCGGTCATAAGGTTCAGCTGTTCGTAAACAGCCTGGATAGATGGTGCAGTTGGTGCTCCACCTTCCTGAGTTGGAGCAATTGAATTCGGAGCGTCTAATTTTGGCTCCAGTTTGGTACACGACGACATTGTAAGCATCCCTACAGCCGTAATTACCGGTAAAAAATAGCGTGTCATATTCTTTTTCATATTATTCAATATTATTAAGTTCAGAATTAAAACCCAATATTAGCACCAATAGTAATTACCATAGGTTTTGGATATTGTGTATAATCAAATCCGCGTGAAGGAATACCGTTAATGCTCTTATCAACGTTTACTTCAGGATCTATTCCTGAGTAATTGGTGAAGAGGGCTAAGTTTTGGCCTGAAGCAAAAACAGACAATGTTTTGATTGTTTTGCTCTTCATTTCGAAAGCATAACTCAGGTTCATATTAGCTAAACGGATGAAGTCTCCCTTCTCCAGGAATCTTGTAGAAACTGATCCCGGGTTGAATGGATTTTCTGGTCCTTTACCAACTGTATTGATTACGTTACGACCGTTACGCAAGCTTCCTTTCAGGAACAGGGCATTGGCAGTATTGTTGTACACATAATGTCCTGTAACTGCATTTAAGAAAACGCTCAGGTTCCATCTGTTGTAAGAGAAGTTGTTGGTTAAGCCGGCAAACATTTTAGGTAAAGCTGATCCTGATAACTGGTTAGATGCACCTGCACCATAACGGGCGTTACCATTACCATCAAATCCTTCAAATTGCAGCATAGACCAGGAGAAAATCGGAGATCCGTTGGTAAGTACCTGAGCAAATGCACCAGTTAAACCCTGACCACTTACACTACCAGTATTGATGGTAGAAGGCAATCCAGTGATATTATTATCTACTGTGGTTAAGTTAAAGTTGGCATCCCAGTTAAACTTACTTCCTCTGATCACTTTGTAGTTCACCCCTAATTCCCATCCTTTATTGATTACATTACCCTGAAGGTTGATCCACCAGTTACTGGTTGGAGCGAATCCTCCCGGAGTTGGTGCAAAGAACAACATGTTTGTTCTTTTATTATTGTAGTAATCCAATGTTACAGATAAGCGTTTGTTTTTGGTAGTGAAATCTACTCCTACACCTGTAGTGGTAACTTCTTCCCATTTCAGATCAGGATTACCCTGCTGAATAAATCTTGTAACAGGACCTGAACCTACATCAAAAGTCTGCTGTAAGTTAAGTGCTGAATAAGAACCTAAGTTATCCTGGCTACCCAGGGTACCATAGTTGGCTCTGAAGTTGAAATCACTGAACAATTTGCCCAATGTATTTTCAGCCCATGATTCTTCCATAACTCTCCACTTGAAAGCGAAGGCCGGGAAAGTACCATATTTATTGTTGGTACCGAACTTAGAAGATCCGTCTGATCTTACAGTTGCAGTTAAGAAGTACTTGTCTTTGTAAGTATAGTTAACACGACCGAATACAGATTGTAATTCGTTCTTGTCATATCCAGGTACAAAAGTTGCGTAATTTTTAAAATTGCTGTAATTCTTGATGAAATTATCAGTAGGTGCAGTTACCGGAGTATTCAGACCCCAGCCAAAAGTACCTTTGTACTTGGTTTCGAAGCTCTGGTATGAATAACCAGCAACCACGTTGAGTGCGTGAACCTCATTGAAAGTTTTGTCATAAGTAAGATAATGCTCGATCAGGGTTGATTTTGCATCCAGATTTTGTCTGGTTACACGACCGTTCCCCTGGATACTGTTACCATAATCTTTACCGTATACGTTGGTAGTACCACCGTATGCGCCAGTACCTAAACGAGGATCTGCAAATGCAGTTCTTTCAGATGCTGAATTATCCATTCCTAATACGGCTTTATAAGTAAGGCCTTTAGCAATCTGATAACTTGCAGATAAATTAATCAACGTTCTGTTGATGAAGTCTCTGTCATCAAAAGAGTTCAGCATTTGAACCGGATTTCTTGCATCTCCCTGCTGGAAGTAAGACCCGTTTGCATTGTAAATAGGGCTGGTAGGATTCAACTGCAAAGCAGCACCAATCAAACTACCCTGAAAACCTGCATTATTAGAAAGTGGAGCGTACTGATTCTTGGTATTTGAATAAGTAATGTTTGCTTCCAGCTTTAATTTATCATTTAATAATTTCTGACCAATGTTGGCACGCATAGTTAATCTTTGCAGACCACTGTTTTTTACGATACCCTGCTGATCATCATAAGAACCACTCAATCTCATGGTAGTTCCTTTATTACTATAACCCCAACTTAAATTATAGTTCTGAGAAATAGACTGTCTGAAGATCTGATCCTGCCAATCTGTTGTAGAACCAAGATCCAATAATTTAACTGCAGTTTCTGCATCAGCAGGAGCAGCACCACCATCGATATTGGCTTTTTTTGCACCTAATAAGAAATCAGTAGCATTCATCAGGTCGTAACGCTTGGCAGTTTTAGCCATGCTGGTTGTTGCGGCGAAATTGAAAACACCTTTCTTACCACCTCTACCTTGTTTGGTAGTGATTAAGATTACACCATTTGCACCTCTTGAACCATAGATAGCAGCAGCAGATGCATCTTTCAACACAGTCATGCTCTCAATATCAGAAGGGTTTAAAAAGATCAATGGGTTTTTAGCAGTAGTACTTCCTTCTACACCACTTGCAGAACCTAAAGTACCACCCTGAATCAATGGAAT
>CALPNW020000143.1 GCA_943325035.2 Sphingobacterium thalpophilum
ATATATCTTACTAGTATTATAGTAATTAGATTTTCCCATACAAAAATTTATTTTAGTGTTTAAAGTATGTGTTTATTACGGTATTACTAATGAAGTAGCCACTTACTTTTTTTAGTAAATGGCTACTTGTTTAATTCAAATACCAATTACTATTCTTCTCTTCCAACCCCCAACGTATCTGTTCCACTAAGTGATAAGCATTAACAGATCTATCTAAGAAACTATCGATATAGCTGCTCTTATTTGCTCCAGTGAAGAGATTGTACAAGCGCCAGAGGTTAATATTACCATTGGCATCTCTGCAGAAGCTCTGATCCCTGTAAAAGTCCTTCACCACACTACTCATTTGCTGATCACCAAATAATAATGCTGGAACATCTTTACGATATTCTTGGGGTAAATGGGGATACATCCTACATCTGCCAATAAGCTGTGCAAATTGCTGTTCTGTAATAGAGGAATTAGCCAATTGTTCTAAATGGTAGAGATGATGGCTGCTGTTGTAGCTCTGTAGAAGTGTATTCACCATAGCTGTAAGCTGACCAACACTTTTTACCTTCACATCTCCCATAAAGCCATCTGTCCAAACGCACATATTGCAGCACACCTTGTTCTTGAACCCAACGAAGATTTTAAAATGTTGGTCACATTGGCTCTTGCTATAGAGGTTATCTAGGCTATAACTCTTTACACCACCAATAGTCAAGGATAGGACATTTCCATCCACTTCCGTTTGTATACTGGGGATTTCAATAGCAAAAGCCATCCTTTCGTAATAAATGGTCTTCTCCCATTCAAAGAGCTATCAGTAATGACGAATAGGTTTTACCTGCACCTGATGGACCTTGTAAAGCCATTTTAATTTTTGCTCTCTTTCTTTGGGCTGTTTCTAATTGCATATACATATGTTTTGTTTTTAATTAAAAAGGACCAGGCTGCAAAAGCAACCCAGTCCCCTCATTTACTAACCACAATAAAGAACTTGTTCCAACTAGATACTTTCGTAGCGATTAGTTGTTATTTGACCTACTATTGGTTCTATCAGAACAATATTCTTCGTTTGTGCTTATTAAGCCATCTGCAAGCTTTCAATCTTACTAGATCCTATTAGCTCAGTAGAATCTTCGGGCTGGTAACTAAATGAATGTTGAAGCTGCAGCACCTCACCAGTTCTTTGGTTAATGAACTCATACGGATCTACCTCTACTCTTACTATGCTTCCTGGCATTTGAGAACCAATCAAGCTTTTGGCGATAGTCTCATTGAAAGTGCACGGAATACTTGTCTTGCGCACTGTAGCATAGAACTTACTTGTTTCCTGCGATTGGACTAATTCAACTCCTCCTGTAATTTCAAGAGCAATAAATGTGGTACCGTCTTTTCTGGTTCTTTCAGAATAGTTTGTGATTGTGACCATTGTTTTAATTTTTTGTTTGTGATTAAATGAAATTGAGCAGCAATTCATCCATGCCTAGGAGGATGTCCTGGTTGCTCCGATTGTAGGTGGGGTTGGAATTGGGAGTACCCTTAACTCGTGGACATGCAGAAAATAATCTGTTTGATTAGAGACAGGGGGTTGTGTTAAAAGAAGGGTGTAGCTGAAAATTTTGGTGGTTAATGCTATATTAAGAGTATTGAAGCCGAATAGCTGGTAAGGCAAAAAAATGTAGAATTTTCGGAGAGGGTGTGTACTCAATTCTCTTGTACAAGCAAATAATGCGACAATCCGCCAATCCGCCATTTAATACTTTTAGAGAATATTGTGTATAGAGAATGATGTTTTGTTATCCAGTTGTTTCCGATTTTTGCAGAAAATGTATGCAAATTGTATGCAAATAAAAAAGCACCTACAGAGTATTATCTCGTAAGTGCTTGATTTTCTTGCTCCCCTTACAGACGAAAGATGCAGCTATAATTCGATGATTGAGTATGTGACTATCAGAAAATTGAAGGGTTGAGCTTCTTGTCAAACTTGCAGGAAGCACCTAATAAATTGTCTAACTTTGAGTTGTTTCAATAAGAAAAAATTTGTGCAAGGAACTAATAATCTATGAAATAGATTAAGGTTTTGAGGAAATACTGAAGGACAATACGAAAATGAAATACTTAGTAAAAGATAAAAAACTTGAATTAAAGTATCAACCAGGTAAAGGTGCTTGGACATACCATATTCAAGTTCCAAACACGAAACACATAGTAGGTAAATGGGGTTTTTTGAAAGTTGCTGGCACTATTGACAACTATAAAATAGAAAGTATAAACCTAGCCAAACTAGGTGACCAAGACAAACTAATTTCAATCAATAGCGAAATCAGAAAAGCAATTAACAAAACTGGCGGCGACACAGTAACAGTTACACTTTATTTATTGACCCCAAAGGAACAAATTACTAAGAAAGAGATTTTAGATACTTTCAAAGAATCAGGGGTATTGAAAGCATTTAAAAAACTAACAGACGACGAACAGGGTGAAATGATTGAAGGAATCACGTCTCAAAAATCGGATGACAAGCAAGTAAAAATGATACTGAAATACATTGACCAGCTAAGTAAATAAAAAAGGGTTATACTATCAAAGTATAACCCTTTTACTTTTTTATCTGCTCCCCCTGTCTGACTTGAACAGACGACCCTCTGATTAACAGTCAGATGCTCTAACCAACTGAGCTAAGGAGGAATTTCCCCTTTCAGGGTTGCAAAAATAGGGGTTTCCACTTTCTTACAAAAGAAAACCGCTAAAAATTAAAAAAACCAGTGGAATTTAACCCGATATATACACCGGAATCATCTGTTTTAACCGGGTAAATTTTCAGGTAATACCCTTCTCCGCTTGAGTTTCGGCCGTTTTGCATAGAGAACCGGTACCTGTGCAAAGGACATACAATATTTCCCAGTGCATCAATGGTTCCATCTGCCATAATACCGCTTGCATGGGGGCATTTATGGGCAAATGCGAATAATTGATCGTTGTGTTGAGCGATTGTGATCGTTTTTCCTGCTGCCCGAACAATACACATCTGGTTGGGTTGCCAGCTAAAATCAGCCGCACTTTCCGCAATTTTAACCCAGTTGGTGGTTTTCTGCTCCATAAATCCGGTTAGTACAGCATTGTTTTGTAAGGATACCGTATGTGGTACATATCTCTTACCCTGTCCAGTATCAGATCGCGCAGGGCATCCATATTCTGCTTTTCAAGGGCGGATATGAACACACAGTTGTTATTGGTAACACCGTCCCACTTGTCCTTCAGATCGCGCAGGATCTCCTCTTTAACGGAATCTTCCAGCCATTCGTCAAAGGTTCTTTCGGCGTAGAGATCCATCTTGTTAAAGATGGTAAGAATCGGCTTCTCAAAAGCTTTCAGTTCCTGCAGGGTTTTGTTCACCACCCCTATTTGTTCTTCATACTGCGGATGCGATATATCTACCACATGCAGTAATATATCTGCTTCTCTTACTTCATCCAGGGTACTTTTGAAACTTTCAACCAGGTGGTGAGGAAGTTTACGGATAAATCCAACGGTATCACTCAGTAAAAATGGGGTATTATCAAAAACGACTTTGCGGGTGGTAGTGTCTAACGTAGCAAATAATTTGTTTTCTGCAAACACTTCGCTTTTGCTTAAAACGGTCATCAGTGTGCTTTTACCAACATTGGTATAACCCACCAAAGCTACCCGTATCAGCTCTCCGCGCTCTTTTCTTTGGGTAAAAGCCTGCCTGTCTATATCACTCAACCTTTTACGTAAGAGCGTTATTTTGTCTTTTACAATCCGTCTGTCTGTTTCAATTTCCGTTTCACCGGGTCCTCTTGTACCAATACCACCTCCCTGTCTTTCCAGGTGCTTCCACATCCCTTTTAATCTGGGTAACAGGTACTGGTATTGCGCCAGTTCAACCTGTACTTTTGCCTGAGCCGTTCTTGCACGGCGTGCAAATATATCCAGTATCAGATCACTCCGGTCGATGGTTTTAACGTTCAGTTCTTTTTCAATATTGGCAATCTGCGAACCGCTTAACTCGTCATCGAATATGACCAGATGGATGTCTTTTCCGCTGAGATAATTTTTTATTTCTTCCAGCTTCCCCTTACCCACAAAGGTACGGCTGTCCGGATGGGCCAGTCTTTGCGTAAACCGCTTTACGGCCATTGCGCCTGCTGTTTCAGATAAGAACGCCAGTTCATCTAAATACTCCTCTGCCTGCTGTACGGTCTGGTCTTTAAGAATGACCCCTACAAGCACTGCTTTTTCCTCTCTGGCTATCAGTTGTTTTTTCTCAATCAAAATCGGTTCTTTTTACAAAGTTAATCTTTCAGCAGGTCTTCCAAATAAGAAAGCCTCTCTGGTTACAAAGAGGCTTCCGGTAATATGGTTGAGTAATTATAAACCACTGATGGCAATACCCACACTGAATTTATTCATATTGGCGCCCATTCCATCGCGAAGGACGCTGGTAATCTGGTAGCTGCCCTGAAGAGACAGGATACCGTATCCGACCCTGCCGGTTACAGCAATAGCGGTACCGTTAAAGAACTTTTTGCTGCTTTCCTTAGCAACATAAGACGTTCCGTAAATGGATTGGCCGCTCCTGTTAACGAGGTTCTTTCCTTTAGAAAAGGACTTCAGCAATGTTCCTGCTTTTACACCAAGTGCCATTTTCCAGGATTTATTTGGATTGGCCGGGTTGGAGAAGTAACGAACCTCCAGAGGAATCTCCAGATAGATATTGGTTACTTTAAATTTACTGAAGTGGTCTAAACTGTCAGCAATTTTAAAAGGAAGCATTGAAGCCGTAGAACGGATGTCTACATTGGTATTATTGAAAAACATATTACTGCTACCAATTCCTGCACCCAAACCCACACTCATTTTAGGATTGTTCTTAAATGGTTTGTCTAACATAAAATAGATGTTGAAGTGCCTGCTGAAACCTCCGGTGCGAACGCTGTCCGGGCGGCTGGTCCAGGTATCCGAACCGTATTGTATCATGAAATGATCTTTTGAACGGTTAGACAGATCAAATTTCTTGGTATCCGTTGTTTGAGCCATAGCACCAACTCCAATCAGAACCGTAATCAGTAGGAATAATTTTCTCATTTTTCAGTTGTTTACCGGATTATTTCTCCGGCAGATGGCAAAAATAATAGAAATGCCCGCATTGCGGTGGTTAAAAATTAGTCAAAATAGGTTCTTTTACCTTTTATAATGACTAAATTCGGGGTTAAACGGCATATAATTTTATATTTACGCCTCTATCGACCTAAAAAGAGCATTGATGAACACGGATTTTTTAAAGGGAAAGCGCATATTGATCGCGGAGGACGACTTTATAAACCAGAAACTGATCACTTATTCGCTCAACTCCACTGGAGCCATTTTTGATATAGCGGGAAACGGTCAGGAAGCAATTGACCTGCTCAAAGCCGGCAGTTACGACCTGATCCTGATGGACATCAATATGCCGGAGATGGATGGTTTTGAGGCCACTCAATACATTCGCAAGGAGATCAATCAAACGATTCCTATTATAGCTATGACTGGCTGGAGCATCCGTTCCGAGGTTGATAAGTTTACCCAGGTAGGTATGAATGGTTGTTTAGCAAAACCCTTTGGACTGGATGGTTTGTATAATACCCTGAATGCCATTTTTCAAAATGCACCTGCAAACGATCTGGCATCTCCTATAGTTCCTACAATAGAAATGGAGATGCTGAATGAACTGTCTGAGGGGGATAATGAATACAAGCTTACCATTATGAATATGTTTCTGGAAAGCATGCCGGAAACCATTCAAAAAATGGAGGAGAATTTGGCTGCATCAGATTGGGAGAACATGTATAAGTCGGCACACTATGCAAAATCTTCATTGTCTGTGGTAAAAATTGCTGAAATGCATAAGATTGCCCATACTATAGAAGTCAATGCCAGGCAAACAATCAATCTGGAAACCATTCCCGGATTATTGGAGCTTTTCAAGCAATACTACGAAGTGGGAAAGGATGTTTTACAAAAAGAAATAACGGCTTTATCCTGATGAGATAAAGTATACTTTGACTACGGCGATATCTTCGCTGAACTAATGAATAAAAATTTTGAATTTTAGAGAACTAGGACTAGACGACCGATTACTTGAAGGGATAGATGCAATGGGATATGAAAATGCAACTCCCGTACAGGAACAGGTAATTCAACCCATTTTACAGGGCAAAGATATTATTGCCTCAGCGCAAACGGGCACTGGAAAAACAGCTGCTTTTTTGTTGCCGATCGTACATAAAATATTAACTACACCGCACCCCGCTCATTCTATCAATGCACTGATCATTGTTCCTACCAGAGAACTGGCCATTCAAATTGCAGAGACCATGGAAGGGCTTGGATATTTTACGGATATCAGTTGTATTGCAGTTTATGGAGGCGGAGATGGCAATTCTTTTGTTACTGAAAAGAAGGCATTAAGCAGTGGTGTAGACATGGTGGTATGTACACCAGGCAGAATGATTGCCCACCTGAATATGGGATATGTTAAAATGAACCAGGTAAATTATCTGGTGCTGGACGAGGCCGATCGCATGCTCGATATGGGATTCAATGATGATATCATGAAGATCATTTCGTTCCTGCCCAAGCAAAGGCAGAATCTATTGTTTTCGGCAACTATGCCTATGAAAATGCGGGATCTCGCAAGAAAATTATTGCATCAGCCGGTTGAAATCAATATTGCAGTATCCAAACCACCCGAGCAGATCGTTCAGGAAGCGTTTGTGGTTTATGAGCCGCAGAAAATCCCTTTGATCAAATATGTATTGAACAGTAATGATTATACAAGGGTTATTATTTTCTGTTCTAAAAAGCAGAACGTAAAACAGCTGGCTGCAGAATTAAAGCGTTCCCGTTTTTCTATAGAAGAAATTCATTCCGATCTGTTACAGGATAAGCGCGAGCAGGTAATGCAGGATTTCAGAAACAAGAAATTGAAAATTCTGGTAGCAACCGATATTCTCAGCAGAGGGATCGACATTGAAGAAATTGAACTGGTCATCAATTACGATGTACCCAATGATGGCGAAGATTATATACACCGTATAGGAAGAACGGCCCGTGCCTAAACAAAGGGAACGGCCATTACTTTCATCAGTGAGGCAGAACAACGCAAGTTTGCAACCATAGAAGAGTTATTAGGGAAAGAGGTTACCAAAATACCTGTGCCCGAACAGTTTGGCGCTGCACCGGCTTATTCACCCAAAAGCCATAGTGGCGGAAGAGGTGGCGGAGGAAGAAGCAGTGGCGGGAAAGGCAGTGGCGGGAAAGGCAGTGGCGGAAGAAGTGGTGGCGCAAAGAGCAGTTCTGGAAGAAGCAGTGGCGGCAGTAGCCGTGGTAGCGGAGACGCTCATAATAGAAGCAATAGTACCCCTACAGGTGGTGCCGGAAG
>CALPNW020000144.1 GCA_943325035.2 Sphingobacterium thalpophilum
TACCCCAAGAGCAGACGGTAACCGGCCGAGTTTTGTAGATGCAATGACCCATCTTTTCAATACCAACCAGGAATTGATTGTAGTTATTACCCCTGAGGGAACGAGAAGTAAAAGGAACAAATGGAAAACAGGTTTTTTTCATGTGGCCAAAGCAGCCAATGTTCCGATTTTGCTTGGCTATATTGATTATGGCAAAAAAATAGCCGGTATCAGTAAAGCCATCTATCCGGTGACCATCGAACAAACGATGCGGGAGATGAATGAATTCTACAGTTCCATCACGCCAAAATTTCCCAAAAAGTTTTCGTTAGACGAAACGTATAAAGAGCAATAAGTACCCTGCAAAACTATACCTTTGTACAAACAAGCGTTAGCTTTTATGTGGAAGAAAAATGTACTTGAAACCATTGGAAATACACCAATGATTCAGCTGAATAAAATCACAAAGGATTTACCGGGTATCATCTTAGCCAAAGTAGATTATTTTAATCCGGGCAATTCCATCAAAGACCGCATGGCTTTGAAAATGGTAGAAGTAGCCGAAAAAGAAGGCAAATTAAAACCGGGAGGAACCATTATAGAAGGAACCAGTGGAAATACCGGAATGGGACTTGCACTGGCCGCCTGTGTAAAAGGATACAAATGCATTTTTGTAACTACCGATAAGCAATCCAAAGAAAAAGCAGATATTTTAAAAGCAGTAGGTGCGGATGTTATTGTATGTCCTACCAATGTATTGCCAGAAGATCCACGAAGTTATTACAGTGTTGCAAAGCGGTTGGGTAAAGAGATCCCCAATTCCATGTACATGAACCAATACGATAACCTGGCTAACCGTCAGGCGCATTATGAAAGTACAGGTCCTGAAATCTGGGAACAGACAGAAGGAAAGATCACTCACTTTGTTTGTACTGCAGGCACGGGTGGAACAGTAACAGGAACAGCCAAGTACCTGAAAGAGAAAAATCCGGATATCAAAATATGGGCCATTGATGTTTATGGGTCGTTGCTTACCAATTATTATAATACCGGCAAGATCGATATGAGCTTTGTACATCCCTACATCAGTGAAGGATTCGGAGAGGACTTTGTACCGGAGAATTATGACATGAGTGTGATTGATCATTTCGAACAGGTAACCGATAAAGATGGTGCAGTAATGGCAAGACGTATTGCCAAAGAAGAAGGACTATTCTGCGGATACAGTGCAGGTAGTTGTTTACAGGGATTGATGCAACTGAAAGACCAGCTGGATGAAAACAGTGTGGTTGTTTGTGTGTTTCATGACCATGGCAGCCGCTATATCGGAAAAATATACAACGACCAGTGGATGATGGAACGCGGCTTTCTGGATGTAAAATCATTCAGGGATATTGTTAGCGGAAGAGCAGGTAAAAAACTGATACATGTAGAACCGGAACAATCCGTTTCTGAAGCAGTAGAGCTGATGAAAAAATATGATATTGAACACATCCCCGTAATGCAAAACGGTATTTCTATCGGCAGCATCAGTGAAGTAGGATTATTTCTGAAAATATTTAACAATGCAGACATCAAACATGCAACGGTTGAAAGTGTGATGGAGCCTGCTTTTCCAATTGTAGATTTTTCTGCACCTGTAGAAAAAATAGGCACACTGATCAATAAGGAAAATGGAGCAGTACTGGCAAAAGACGAGAAGGGCGATTACCATATAGTAACCAAATATGATGTAATTCAGAGTCTGGCAAAATAATTGATTCATGTTATCTATCAGACACCAGGTTTTTATCATTGCAGCGGATCAGCTGAGTTTTTCCAAAGCCAGTCAGATCCTATTCATTTCACAGCCTGCTGTAAGTAAACATATTCAGATACTCGAAGACCAGTACAAAGTGAAATTATTTGAACGGAAAGGCCTGCACCTGGAACTTACTCCGGCGGGCAACTTATTATATACCCGTTTAAAAACAGTCAAAGAAATTCAGGATACTACAGAATATGAGTTATCGGTGATTCATGATATCGTTCATGCAAAAGGCAATTTAAAATTAGGAGCCAGTACCACGGTTGCGCTTTATATTTTACCAAAAGTACTTTCTGCATTTCATCACCAGTACCAGCATTTAGACATCAGCCTGCTGAACAGAAATTCTGAATCGGTCATGGAAGCATTGCTGAATAAAAGCATTAATCTGGGCATTATAGAAGAAAAAGGGAAGAGAAATACCATTGAATACCTCCCCTTTCTTTCAGATAAAGTAGTAGCGGTCTGCAGTGCACACAGCAGCTTACTCAAAAAGAAAAGTTATCAGCTAAAGGAGCTGCCCACCATACCAATAGCATTAAGGGAAAGAGGCAGTGGCACACTCGCCGTGTTAAAACAAACACTCGAAAAAAATAAACTCAGAATCAGCGACCTGAAAGTAAAAGTGCGTCTGGGTGGTACAGAGGCATTAAAGAATTTTTTAATTGAGTCTGATTGCCTTGGGTTCTTACCACACCGTTCTATCGTAAAAGAACTGAAATCGGGCGAACTCAAAGAAGTGATTATTGAAGGGCTTTCATTGGAAAGGCAATTTTATTTCATACAGCGCAAAGGAGAATCAAGCGAACTGAACCAGATTTTCATCCGGCTTGCCAAATCCATGTATAACTAATTATTATAGTACATAATTATTTATAAACATATAGTTATAGACTTCTGCCTAGTTTCATATAATGAATCAGGTAGTACCAGTTCCTCCTCTCTCCCGTTTTCAAAATCTGCAATGCAGCAAATGCGGCAAAAAATATACACACCAGACCGCTCAAACCTACTCTTCCTGTTGCTGCAAGCCTTTGGCTGCGAGTTATGATCTTGCTAATTTATCGAAATCCGTATTAACCAACCGTCCTTATACGATGTGGAGATACCGGGAAGTATTGCCCGTTATGAACGATGCCAATATCGTCAGTTTAGGCGAAGGATATACGCCGGTTTTGCCGCTGCCAAAACTGTGCGCAAAGAATAATCTCAAGGGTCTTCAGATTAAAGATGAAAGCCTCAATCCAACAGGATCATTTAAAGCCAGAGGGTTAAGCATGGGTGTTTCTAAAGGAAAAGAACTGGGGGTGCGGCATTTTATTATTCCTACTGCTGGTAATGCAGGAGGTGCCTTGAGTGCCTATTGTGCCAAAGCAGAAATTGCTGCAACGGTAATCATGCCTACCCATACGTCCGATACCTTAAAAGAAGAATGCCGGTTATACGGCGCAGAGCTGATACTGGTAGATGGGTTAATTAATGACTGTGGCAAACTGGCACAAAAACTGGCAGCAGAAACAGGTGCTTTTGATATATCCACTATGAAAGAGCCCTACCGGCTGGAAGGAAAAAAAACACTGGGTTACGAAATTGCAGAACAGTATAACTGGCAATTACCCGATGTGATCATTTACCCGGCAGGTGGTGGAACCGGATTAATCGGTATGTGGAAAGCATTTAAAGAAATGCAGGAAGCCGGCTGGATAAAAGGCCGCCTTCCCAGAATGGTATTAGTTCAATCAGAAAACTGTTCCCCTATGATACACTTATTCAACGACGGTATTTTACCCGATAACTATGCACCCAAACCATCATCTGCGTATGGGCTGGCAGTTCCTTATCCGTTTGCTTCGGATCTGATGCTGGAAACTTTACAGGAAAGTAAAGGATGCGCCATTTCTGTTAGTGAAGATGAAATGACCGGAGGTATTGAAAGCATTGCAGCCATTGAAGGGTTGTTGCTTTCTCCCGAAGGAGCGGCAACCTATATGGGTTTGCAAAAACTGATTGAAAAAGACTGGATACAAGACCATGAAGAAGTTCTTTTATTTAATACCGGTTCCTGGTATAAATATCGCTAGGTTTTATTGTATTTTACAGTATGGAATACACTGAAAATTCAATCACTGAAAATTCTTTTCCGGGTATTACACCAACAAAGATCATTTCTCTCGTGCCCTCTCAAACCGAATTATTATTTGATCTTGAACTTTTTAATGAAGTCATTGGCATTACAAAATTCTGTATTCATCCAAAAGAATGGTACCGGAATAAAACCAGAATAGGTGGAACGAAAACGGTGGATGTTGAATTAATCAAACAACTGAAACCAGACCTGATCATTGCCAACAAAGAAGAAAATGTAAAAGAACAGATTGAAGCATTGCAAGAAATAGCACCGGTGCATCTTACCGATGTATCCAATCTGGAGGAGGCTTTAACAATGATCACTGATGTTGGAAAGCTAACCGGTAAAGCAGAAAAGGCTTTTGACATTGTAAAAGAAATCAGCCAATCTTTTTTAGAATTGTCTAATGTACAGGATCATCCGGCTGAATCAACCAATTACAACACCACAGCCTGCTACCTGATCTGGCGTGAACCTTATATGACCATTGGGGCGGATACTTTTATACATGATATGCTCCGCCGCTGTGGATTTATAAATGTATTTGCCAACAGAAAACGATACCCTGTTATTACCGTAAAAGAAATCAGGGCAACCGGTTGCGAAGTGCTTTTTTTGTCATCAGAACCCTACCCTTTTAAACAAAATCATATGGATGAATTACAGGCTCAGTTACCGGGCTGCCGTATTCAACTGGTAGATGGAGAATTGTTTAGCTGGTATGGCAGCAGACTGAAGTATTCAGCCAATTATTTCAAAACACTGCAACACTCAGGCCATCACTGAAATGTTTGTTGTTTCAACGGATTTAAAAGTAAAAAATCAAGCCAGGCAAAAGCTAACACATATTAGCAGGTTTTTTATTACCTTGAGCTTAGAAAAGACAATCAGATTATATGAAAAAATACAGCTCAGGCGTTTTATTTGGCAAAGAACTAGAAGCATTGTACAATGATGCTAAAGAAAATAATTTCGCCCTACCTGCCGTAAATACAATCGGCACCAATACCATTAATGCAACGCTTGAAACTGCAGCAAAAGTAAACTCACCTGTTATTGTGCAGTTTTCCAATGGTGGAGCACAATTTATAGCCGGAAAGGGCATGCCGAATGAAGGATTACAAGCCAATATTTCCGGTGGCGTTTCCGGGGCATTGCATATTCACAATGTTGCAAAATATTATGGAGTGCCTGTAGTACTGCATACCGACCATGCATCCAAGAAATGGTTGCCATGGATCAGCGGCTTGATAGATGCCGGAGAGCAGTTTTACAAAGAAAAAGGACAACCACTGTTCAGTTCACACATGTTGGATCTTTCTGAAGAACTATTGGAAGAAAATATTCAAACCTCAGTTGAATTCTTTAAAAGAATGGCACCGCTGGGAATGAGTATTGAAATAGAACTGGGTGTAACCGGTGGTGAAGAAGACGGTGTAGACAACAGTGGTGTAGAGAATGATAAATTATACACACAACCACAGCACGTTGCTTACTCTTATACCGAATTAAGCAAAGTGAGCAATATGTTTACGGTAGCCGCAGCCTTTGGTAATGTACACGGTGTATATAGCCCGGGTAATGTGGAGCTTCGTCCTGAAATTCTTAAGAATAGTCAGGATTATATAGAAATGGAATTAAAAACAGGCAAAAAGCCGGTTTACTTCGTATTTCATGGAGGAAGCGGTTCTCCTCAGCACCAGATCAGAGAAGCGATCAGTTATGGTGCTATCAAAATGAATATAGACACCGATCTTCAGTGGGCATTCTGGGAAGGCATCCAGCAGTTCTATAAGAAGAACGAAGGGTATTTACAGTCGCAGCTAGGCAATCCGGAAGGCGCTGATAAACCCAATAAAAAATTCTATGATCCCCGTGTTTGGTTACGCAAAGGAGAAGAAAGTTTTGCCAAGCGTTTAGAAGTGGCTTTTGAAGATCTGAACTGTATCAACAGAAACGCTTAAAATACCAACCAGGTTCATACAAACTGGTATATCATTAAAAAGCCATCTCTTACCCGGGATGGCTTTTTTAGTTGTTGTGCCAAATCAAGTCAGCGTTTTTTGCTATATTTATCGCCCTAATTGATTGACATCATGAAAAAAGAAATTGAAGAGGACATTGAATTGAATTTAGCAGGATCGGAAGAACCTCAGCAATCCGAGGTTAGTAAATCCCGCTGGTTTACCCGCAAAAGAAAAGGAATTTTAACGTCTACTGCAGATAAAAAGGAAACTCCCGAGGGTTTATGGACTAAATGTCCGGAGTGCAACCTGATTTCTACTACCACCGAACTGAAAGAGAATTTATTCATATGCTCTAAATGCAACCATCATCACCGTATAGGAAGTGAGGAATATTACGATATCCTTTTCGACAACAAAGAGTATACAGTGATGTTTGATAATATCCGCAGTGTGGATGCATTGGGTTTTACCGATTTAAAGGCTTACCAGAAACGTCTCGATGATATTCATTCAAAGACGGATCTGAAAGACTCTATGCGTGTTGCTGTAGGAAAGATCAATGGAGAGGAAATGGTGATCGCCTGTATGGATTTTGAATTCATCGGAGGGTCCTTAGGCAGTGTGATGGGAGAAAAGTTCAGCAGAGCAGTAGACCATTGCATCAAGCACCGCCTACCCTATCTGGTAATCAGCAAAAGCGGTGGAGCACGTATGATGGAAAGCGCATTCAGCTTAATGCAACTTGCCAAAACCAGTGGCAAATTGTCTCAGTTAAGTGACGCACAACTTCCGTATATCTCTTTACTGACCGACCCTACATTTGGCGGGATCTCTGCAAGTTTTGGTATGCTGGGCGATTTGAATATTGCTGAGCCAGGCGCATTGATTGGCTTTGCAGGCCCACGGGTTATTAAAGAAACCATTAAGAAAGATCTTCCACCCGGTTTCCAGCGCAGCGAATTTTTACTGGATCATGGATTCCTTGATTTTATTATCGACAGAAAAAATCTGAAGGATAAACTGTCTCAACTGGCACAACTTTTTCGCAATTGAGTATAAATAACAGACAGGCTTATTTCAACTACCACATAGAAGATAAATATGAGGCTGGCGTAGCTTTACTCGGAACCGAAGTAAAATCTATCCGGGAAGGCAAACTCAGTTTCAATGATGCGTTCTGTATGTTTGATGATGGTGAACTCTGGATCAGGGGATTATTCATAGCCTCCTACTCACATGGCACGGTGAATAACCATATTGAGGTTCATGACCGCAAATTGCTGCTGAATAAAAGGGAATTAAATAAACTGCAGTTGAAGCTCAAAGACAAAGGGTATACAATAGTACCCCTCAAGGTATTCTTCAATGAAAAGCGTTTTGTGAAAATAGAAATAGGACTTGGCAGAGGCAAGAAACTATTCGACAAACGCGAAACCATCAAAAACAGGGATGTTGCCAAAGACCTTAAAAGATTTTTAGGGTAAATAATTACACTTTATCACCCGAGGGCAGCTGTTGGTTTTCATTTAAA
>CALPNW020000145.1 GCA_943325035.2 Sphingobacterium thalpophilum
TAAGATACTGTGTCCAGCACTTCATCTATATGGTTCACCCCATAGGCATTGGCCAGATTGAACGCTTCAATAAACCCATCATTCAGTTGCTTATTGGCTACCCAGGCTGCAAAAACAAAAGGCAGTCCGGTATGGTCTTTCCATGCTGCAGCAAGATCGTACATATATCTGGAAATCGCAATCTGCTCCAATGCCCTGTCTCCTATTACTACACCGGCAGTTGTTCCTTTAATTTTATCCCTGAAATCAAGCGTGGCATCTTCCAGAATAACGTCTTTCTTCCAATACTCCTTCAATAATATTTTAGCCAGATTAACTGATGTACGGCTCTGGTAGTCGAGTAATACTTTCTCTACCTGCTCTAATGGAACGTCGCTGAAAATAGCTACGGAGGCTACTTCTTTTTCGGCACCAATACAGAAGTCTGTGATAATATGAGATTCCTTCAGTGCAGGAATCATGGCAACAGGTATCAACCCCACATCTATTTCATCATTAAGCAACCGATCAGCAATCATTGCAGGATAATCTTCTATGAGAGAAATCCTATCCATCAGCTCCGATCGTTTGACCCCAAATAACAGTGGGATTGTATTCAAATAACTTACTGCACCAACTCTTATACTCTTGTTCAATTCAGCTACTTTTGTGCAAAGAAACGAATTAAGACAATATGGAACAGAGCAACCTTACAGCTATTTCACCAATAGACGGACGTTATCAGAATAAAGTGAAGCATCTTCAGGAGTATTTCTCTGAATATGCTTTAATTAAGTACCGGGTATTGGTTGAACTGGAATATTTTTTCTTTTTGGCAGACCAGCGTTTTTTTAAGCTCCCGGTAAAATCCAGGGCTTATTTATGTAAAGTAATGGATGAATTTAGCATAGAGGATGCATTGAAAATCAAAGAATTAGAATCAGTAACCAATCATGATGTAAAAGCGGTTGAATATTTTTTAAAGGACCAGGCAGACAAAGCCGGAATCGGAAATCTGAAAGAGTGGATCCACTTCGGCCTTACTTCACAGGATATCAACAACACCGCAATACCGCTTAGCTGGAAACATGCCATGGAGCATGAGTACCTACCGGCTATAATTAATTTGCAGAACAATATTTACCAACTGGCTGCAAAGTGGAAGGATGTTCCCATGCTGGCAAGAACACATGGCCAGGCAGCTTCCCCTACCCGTTTGGGGAAAGAACTGATGGTGTTTGTAGAACGTCTGAACAACCAGATCGAACTCTTCAGCAACATACCCTATGCGGCTAAATTTGGAGGAGCTACCGGAAACTTTAATGCACATAAAATTGCATTCCCTAAACGCAACTGGGTAGAACTTGGAAATAAATTTGTAGAAGATATTCTGGGGCTGCAGCGGATGCAGTTCACCACACAAATTGAACATTACGATTCTCTTGCGGCACATTTTGATGCCATCAAAAGAATCGACAATATACTGATTGATCTCTGCAGAGACTTATGGACCTATATCAGTATGGACTATTTCAAACAACAAACCAAAAAAGGAGAAGTGGGCTCTTCCGCTATGCCGCATAAAGTAAACCCGATAGACTTTGAAAATGCAGAAGGCAATCTGGGTGTTGCTAATAGTTTGCTGGAGCACCTGAGCGGAAAGTTACCAATCAGCAGATTACAGAGAGACCTTACCGATTCTACTGTTTTAAGAAATATGGGAGTTCCTATGGCCCACATCAGTATTTCTATTCAGTCTTTACAGAACGGCCTGAGTAAACTCATACTGAATGAGTCTGCCATTAAAGCCGACCTGGAGAACAACTGGGCAGTTGTAGCAGAAGCCATTCAAACAATTCTCAGAAGAGAAAATTACCCCAATCCCTATGAGGCGCTGAAGGACCTGACCAGAGGAAAGGCAAAAATAGACAAGGCTGCAATGCACCGGTTTATCAGTTCCCTTAAAATAAGTGCTGCTCTTAAAAAAGAGCTGAAAGCCATCAGCCCTTCTAACTATACCGGTGTAAATCCTGAATTTTAAACAAATCCTTTAATACAATGCCCAATATTGCTGTTTGGTATTGTATTTGCCTTGCAAGTAGGATTGTTTAATTTTATGCAAATAAATTCAGCTGACTGAAGCGAACGCTTACCATACTACGCAGAACGATATTCACCATTATCGCCATTATTTTGGTGGTGTTCATTGCTATTCAAACAGATTATGTACAGAATATACTGGTGAAGTTTGCCACCAAAAAACTTTCACAGTCATTGGGTACAGAGGTGAGGATCAACAACATCAGTATCTCCCTGTTCAATAAACTGAATATGGAAGGCATGCTGGTCCGCGACAGGAAAAAAGATACCATCCTCTATGCAGGCCAGCTTAAAGTAAGAATTACCGATTGGTTTTTTCTGAAAGACAGTTCCGAACTAAAATACATAGGTCTTGAAGATGCGGTGGTGAAGCTCCAGAGAAAGGATTCGGTATGGAACTATCAGTTTATAGCTGATTATTTCTCCTCCCCTGCGCCTGCGCAAAAAAAATCAGGTACCATTAAGCTTAACCTTAAAAAAATTGATCTTAAAAATATCCATTTCCTGAAGAATGATCTCTGGACCGGCGATATCATAGATGCAAGGCTGGCAAGCCTTCTCTTAGATGCAGAAAAGGCAGATTTCAACAAAAACAGTTTTATTATCAACACCATTGTTTTAAATAAACCGATGGTTACTTTCTACAGTCTTGTTCCACTACGCCCTAAATACCTGAAAAGAATCCCCAATCCCAAAGCAGACACCGGATTGTACTTTAATGAAGGGCTGCTGGATATTAAACTAAATCAATTGAAGATCCTTAACGGAGTATTGAACATTGAAGGTGATCTGGATAAACCATATGCGGGTTTTGACGGTGCACATATCCGGCTTTCGAAATTAACCGGAATTATCAATCAACTTCAATTTCAAAAAGACACCCTTACGGCACAGGTGAACCTGTCTGCAAAAGACAGAAGCGGGCTTGAACTGAAGAAACTCAAGACCAGCTTCCGCCTTACCCCGCAGATCATGGAACTGGCACAGCTAGACCTTCAGACCAATAAAAGCAGACTGGGCAATTATTATGCGATGAAGTTCAATGACTTCAATGAAGACTTCGGAGAATACATAGACAGCGTAGTGATGGATGCAAGGTTCAGTAATTCCAGAATCAGCAGTGATGACATTGCCTATTTTGCGCCTGAACTGAAAGCATGGAAAAAAGAGGCTGTTTTAGGCGGACATTTTGTTGGCACTGTGGCCGACTTTAACGTTACCGGTTTTAATGCAAAAATAGGAAGCACCACTTCGCTGAACGGAACACTCAGCATGAAAGGCCTGCCTTACATAAATAAAACTTTCATCCGCTTTAACAACGGCACCCTTCATACCAACGCCTACGATCTTGGTGTATTTGTTCCTGCCCTCCGCAAAATCAATCAACCCGATCTGGCTGCACTTGGCCAGATTCTTTACAGAGGTGACTTTAACGGCACCATCAATAACTTCAGAACAACCGGATCATTTTCTACTAAACTGGGCGGACTTAGAACCGATATCAGTATGAGGCTTCCCGATAAAGGCGATGCTGTTTATTCCGGGAACCTCGAATCTATGCGTTTCAACATAGGTAAGTTTCTGGATGTGGCAGAATTGGGTCTGCTGGATTTTAAGGGAACAGTTACCGGAAGCAGTTTTAATATCAACAGGCTCAAAACGCAGCTGGATGGTACCATCTCCTCCATAGAATACAATAATTACCGCTATTCCAATATTGTAGCAAATGGTACAATTCAAAAAAAATACTTTAATGGAGAACTGAAAATCAATGACCCCAATCTTGGATTCACCTCCAATGTGGAAGTTGATTTTACCAAAGAACAACCTTTGTTCAATTTTGTGGGTGACCTTTCCAAGTCCAATTTACAGGCACTTAATTTCCTGAAAGACAAAATTGAAATAGTTGGTTTGCTCGATGTGAATTTTACCGGAAAAAACATTGACCAGTTTACAGGTACTGCCAAATTCCTGAATGCAGAAATCAAGAGTGCAAAGACGGCGGTAAGGTTTGATTCACTCAACCTTACATCTACCTACACGGATTCGATTAAAACGCTGCATGTAGGAAGTAATGATTTCAACGCAACCATTCGCGGAAAATTCAGCATTTTAGAATTACCCACCAGCTTTCAGGCCTTCCTGCACAATTATTTCCCGGCCTATATCAAGCCGCTGAAAACAATTCCTAAAAAACAACAGTTCAGCTTTTCGCTGAATACACAATATATAGAACCATATATCAAATTGTTTCAGCCATCAGTTTCAGGATTCAATGATGTGAACGTGGAAGGTTCTATTGATACCAGAAACAACAAACTTTCTGTAGATGCCACTATCCCCTACGGCAGGTACAAAAAATATTCCGCATTGGGTTTTGATTTAAATGGAAAAGGAGACTTTGATTCCCTTGCTCTTACTGCCACCATTAAGAGCATAGAGATTAGCGACAGTTTAAAACTTCCGAATACAACTATTGATATCACATCCGGCAATGATCATTCCGTTGTTTCCATCAAAACCAGTTCAGCCAATGCACTGAGCACGGCTTCACTTAATGCAGATGTGTACACACTCGAAGATGGCGTGAAAATTAATTTCAGGCCTTCCACTTTTGCTTTAAACGAAAAATCATGGAATATTGAAAAGGCCGGTGAAATTGAAATCCGGAAAAACCTGATCAATGCACATAACGTAAAATTCACTCAGGGATTCCAGGAAATAACCATCGAGCCCGGAAAGCTTAATGGAAAAGGAAGCAACAACAACCTGGTAGTTAATTTAAAAAATATCATTCTGGGAGATGTCACTTCTTTATTTCTGCAAAAGGAAAGACTGGAAGGCCTTACAAGCGGCACCATTGAATTGTATGATTTTTTTGGAGATTTTTCGGCAGATGCAAAACTGAAAACAGAAGAGTTTCGCCTGGACGCAGACTCTGTTGGACTGGTAACTATAAAAGCAGGATACAGGAATAGTACCGGGCTGATTCCCTTTACAGTAAGCTCTCCGAACGAAGGATATAATTTTTCTGCAGACGGCTCTTATAATGTTAAGGATACTACCGGAAAGTCTTTTATTACCCGGATTAAATTAAATAAATCGAAGATCGGTATTGTTGAACGATTCATTGCTGATCTGTTTACCGGTTTATCCGGAGAAGCAACCGGAGATCTTACTATTAGCGGAGACCTGAATGCTCCCGGCCTGAACGGCACCATCGAATTAAAAAACGGAGGATTAAAAGTAAATTATACACAGGTTTATTACACCATTGATTCTGCATTGATCAAATTTACGGATGACGGAATTGACTTTGGAAAATTCAACATCACCGACAAATACAATAACAAAGGAACCGTATCGGGTAAATTACTGGAACAGAATTTCAGGAATATGGCTTTTGATTTTGACCTGACCACCAATAAATTATTACTGATAGATACGAGGGCGATAGACAATGAACAGTTTTATGGAAAAGCAATCGGTAAAGCCAGCCTGAGTTTTAAGGGCCCTGAATCTGCCTGCAAAATGATTATTGTAGCAGAAGCAAATGACAGCTCCCATATTACCATTCCCAACTCGGTCAGTAAAGAAAGCGGTGCTGCCGACTTTATCGTATTTAAAGAGTATGGTACGGAAATGGAGCAGATCATCTCTAAAAGTAATTTTAACCTGAGTGTGGATCTGGACATCACTGCTAACAATAAAGTTCAGATAGATGTGATTCTCGACGAACTTACGGGAGATGTAATTAAGGCAGTGGGAAATGGAAGGATGAGGATTAAAGCGGGCTCTACAGAGCCGCTGACCATGAAAGGCAGATACAATATTGAGAAGGGGAAATACGATTTCAATTTCCAGTCTTTATTAAAGAAACCATTTGAGCTGCTGGAAAATGCAGGGAATTATATTGAATGGAACGGAGATCCCTATAAAGCAGAACTTCATGTAGATGCACAGTATACAGCTACCCGTGTTTCATTAACAGACCTGATTGGTAAAAACACATTCAGTGGCTCAGTAAAAGGATACCGGGGAGATGTGTATGTTATTGCATCACTGCGAAATGAATTACGTAAGCCAGACATCAGTTTCAGACTGGATTTTCCACAGGGAAGTCCGATTAAAAACGACAACGAATTTTCTCAGTTCATGGCCAGAATACAGAGCGATGAGAACGAGATGCTGAAACAGATTTCCTTCCTGATCGTATTCAATTCCTTTGCTCCTCCCGGAGCCACCAGCATAACAGCGGGGAACAACCCTTATGCATTGAGTTCTATAGGCATAAACAGTTTATCGCAGATACTAACCAAGGAAGTCAACAAAGCAGTATCCAATCTGCTTTACAAGATCACGAAAGACAAGAGCCTGCGTTTTGATCTGGGAGCAACCTTGTACAGCAGCTCCAGTATTTTTGGAGCTGATGGAAGCAGTGTACAAGCCAACTCCAACCGTTTAGACAGATCCAGGGTGAATTTTAAACTGGGCAGGAGTTTTTTCAATAATAATGTGGTAGTTACATTTGGTGGAGACCTGGACTTTAATCTTGGCAACAGCTCCTCCGTGCAGAGTGGAAACTTTCAATGGTTGCCCGATCTGAATATTGAAATTATTTTATCACGCGACCGGAAACTCAGGGCAATCATATTCAGTAAAAACAGTCTGGATATCAGTGGTACCAACTTCGGAAGAAGAAACAGACAGGGTGCAAGTATTTCCTTCAGACAGGATTTCGAAAAACTATTTGGAACCAAAGAAGAAGTTCCGGAAGTGAAGCCGCCGGCAGAACAGCAACCCAAAGAACAATAACGAACAAATAATTAATGAATGAACCGGAACTATAGTTCTGTTCATCAGAAAAAGGGGGCTGGTATTTTTTTACAATCCTTCAACCTGTATACATAAAAGTACCTGACCACTTTACCGCTTCTGATCTGCTTTAATTCCACTGGCAAAAGGACTGTTGTAAAATAGGTGCCAAAAGTTTGTTGTACATTGAATGGAAGATTGGAAGGAACAATGCAGTAAGCATCAGCTCCTTTTTTAAGTACCGGACGATCCTGATTTAACCAGGCAAACTGATGCAGGTTCTGTAATGTACCTACCCCTATCAAAGGTATTGCCGAAGGTCTGGATACATAGAACTCCAGGTGTCCGGCTGGAAACCATTTATCGGCAAGCAGTAATGAGCCCTGCTGCATGGTACTGTCGGCACTGTCTTTTTTAACAA
>CALPNW020000146.1 GCA_943325035.2 Sphingobacterium thalpophilum
ACGCCATAATTGATTCAATGGCACGAGCTCACTGTTTTCTTTTAACATCGCCCTTCCTTTGATATTAGGACGGGAATAGGTAAGTTCAATTTTGCCTAAACCAAAATCCTGGCTGATTTTCTGGGTAGTACTTGGTGCGGGCATTTTTATTTGTGCGAAACCGGATAGGCCACATAATAGCAGGGCCGCTAGCATTGTTTGTTTCATGTTTTATAATTTTTAAGATGACAAACCTACGGTTTGAATAGTTAATATTACAATTATATTATCTGAATAGAAAGCGGAAACGCAATTTTAACTATTGAAAGCCCGGATGAAAGCGTTGAAGGGTATCCCTCAGATAATCCCGGTCCAGGTGGGTATAGATCTCCGTAGTGGTAATACTTTCGTGACCCAGCATTTCCTGAACGGCCCTTAAATCGGCACCTCCCTCTACCAGATGAGTGGCAAAAGAGTGTCTCAGCGTATGGGGCGAAATGATTTTGGTGATACCGGCTTTTAATGCAAGGTCTTTAATGATGTAAAAGATCATCACCCGGCTAAGGTTTTTCCCCCGTCTGTTCAAAAATAAATGGTCTTCAAAACCAGGCTTGATGGTCTGCTGACTGCGGATAGTTTCTCTGTAGAGTTTAATGTATTTGACAGCATCCGTACCAATCGGGATCAGTCTTTCTTTATTGCCCTTTCCGATTACTTTTATAAAGCCAACATCGAGATATAACCCGGAAATGCTCAGGTTCACCAGTTCGCTTACCCGTAATCCGCAGCTATACATGGTTTCTATGATCGCCTTGTTTCTGCCGCCTTCGGGAGTACTGAGATCAATCTGCGCGATCATATTTTCTATTTCTTCAAAACTCAGGGTATCGGGCAGACTCCTTTTTGTTCTTGGGGCTTCCAGCAAAACGGATGGATCCATCGTACAGATCTGTTCGTTTAAACAATACTTATAAAAACTTCTGATGCCGGAGATCATTCTGGCCTGGGAGGTAGCCGTCATTCCCAGTTCTCCCACCCATTTTACAAATGCCTGAAGGTCTTTCAGTTCAAGCTCTCCGGGCGACTTCAGTTGGGTGATGTATTGCAGGTAATCGGTTAATTTAGTGATATCGCGCAGGTAGGCATCCACCGAATTTTCGCTCAGTGACCGCTCCAGCCTAAGGTAAGCTTTGAATCCTTTTTTATATGCTTCCCACACGAAGAGTACCAATTTAAAATTTTTAAACCAATCAATGCAGCCACTATTCCTGCTACTTTTAGTAACTCAATATAGGTTACAATCCGTACATTCGTTTCCAGTAAAAAAACAGCAGCGTTATTATGCAAGTTAATCTTCGTTCGTTCAAACAGAAAGTCCGTTACCACCAAAAGAGTATGAAACGTTTTTTGGGAAGGATTGAAAAGAATCCTCCAAAAGGGTTGGATAAACTTGCAGAAAAGCTGGATGCCGAAGTGTGGAAAGAGATCGATTGTTTAAGTTGTGCGAATTGCTGTAAAACAATGACCCCTACATTTACTGCAAAAGATATTCGTAGAATTGCAGATCATTTTGAAATTACGCCAAAAGAGTTCAAAGAAAAATGGCTGTATTTTGATGAAGAAGATGGAGACTGGATGAACAGGAAACAGCCTTGTCAGTTTCTGAGTAAAGAAACCCATATGTGCAGTATTTATGAAGTCCGCCCCTCGGACTGTGCAGGCTTTCCTCACTTAACAAAAAAGAAAATGCCGGACTATATTCATGTTCACCAGCAGAATATATCCTACTGTCCGGCTACATTTAAAATGGTAGAGAAAATGCAGGTTGAATTAACCAAAAAGAAATAATACCGGATTTCAGAAAGAAGACAGCTTCGCAATTTTCCCATTGCTTCCTGCAAGAAAAATGGCCTTCCCTTGTTTGGCTTTCTGAACTACATGAAAGCTTTCGCGGGAGATCAGTTGCCAGTTGGTGCCACCATCGGTGGAAATATCCACACCAGATGTTCCGCAGGTGATCAGCTTGTTTTTGCTGGTATAGATCACACAGGAACGATAACCATGAGGATTGGTTTGCGGTTGCGTAAACTGAACAGACCCCTTATTGCTGCTTAGTTGAACCAGTACACAATTACCGGAAGAAAGCGTGTCTTTAAAAAAGTCTCCACCCACTATCACTGCCTTATCACCGGTAGCACTGAGCGCAATGGAATTCGCACCGGTTGAACTGCTGCCCTGCAGGAGGGGAATGGAAATCATGCTGCTGTTGAACGGGATAGGAGCACACATAAGTCTGGATGCGCCTCCTCCGGTTACAAAATAAACCATACTTGTTTTTCGCGCCTTGCTGAATAAAATATTCGTACCGCTGGAAGCAAAAAAAGCTTCCTCTTTTAAAAAGGGCGGTTGATCATTGCTGATCAGCCTGGTCCAGCTATCACCTGCATTTTTTGTAGTGAGGATATACGCCTCTTGATTCAGTGGATCTCCGATTGCTATTCCGGAGTAGGATTCATTTTCCTTTATAAAATCCATCGCATCCAGAAAAACACCTTTGGTACTGTCTTCAAAAACGAGGTGCCAGGAATTTCCCCCATCCTTTGTTTTCAGCAAGATGGCGGGTTCTGCAATACCCAGTATGATGGCTGTTGTGTCGTTAATAGCTTCAATATCCCGGAAGTCTCTTTTTTCATACCCCTTAACGGTCATCCAGGTCCAGGTAGTTCCCCCATCCCTTGATTTGCCAACAGATCCGTTGCTGCCACTAACCCAGATGGTGCTGTCCGATACCACACTCATGCCGCGAATACTGGTCTTGCGGCCCTGCTCCAGCAGCTGGATGCTGGGTGATTGTGCATACAGGTTGGCGGATGCTACCCAAAAAAACAACAAAGAATAAATTTTTATAAACCAATTCATATCAACAATTTTGCACCCTGAATATAGGAAAAGTTTGAGGCCATCCGGCCAATGCCAACAATCTATATCTTACATTCGCCATTCTAAATTTGTATATGGTACCCTATTGGATGAGCAGAACACAATTGATGCTGGGCGATGAACCACTGAAAGGCCTGATGACCAAACACGTATTGGTAGTAGGTCTTGGTGGGGTTGGAGGTATTTGTGCAGAAATGATTGCACGTGCCGGGATAGGTAAAATGACCATTATTGATGCCGATACTATTGATTTAAGCAATATCAACCGGCAGGTACCTGCTTTGCATTCTACGGCAGGACAATTAAAGACAGAAGTAATGGCAGCAAGGTTGAGGGATATTAATCCGGAGCTGGAACTGGTAGTAAAGTCTATTTATATCAAAGAGGAACTGACTCAGCAATTGCTGGATGAAACCAGTTATGATTACGCAGTTGATTGTATAGACACGCTATCTCCTAAAGTATATTTTATCAAGTCTTGTCTGGATCGGGGGATACCAATTGTAAGTTCACTTGGAGCAGGAGGTAAGCTGGATCCTGCTCAGGTAGTAATTACTGATATTTCAAAAACCTACCAATGTAATCTGGCCAGCTATGTTCGCAAAAAGCTGCATGCACTGGGCATAAGAAATGGTCTTACGGTTGTTTTTAGCGCAGAAAAAGTAGACCAGAGCAAGGTGATTGAAACAGAGAAAGCGTTCCCTAAAAAATCCATTATAGGAACCATGAGTTATATGCCGGCTATCTTTGGTTGTATGGTAGCAAGTGTGGTTATCAGGGAACTGATCAATACAATAAATAGGGATCAACTTCTTCCTTCCAGTTCTGGTTTGTAGTAATTAAGGTTACTCTTCTTAAGAACTGGGGGAATTGCATTTCAAAAATAGCTTCACTGTTCGGGATGCCCAATAGTTTGTCTAAATGCTGATGGCCGGCTGGGTTAACACTTGTTTTGTAAGTGTGCCAGTTGAATTCTTTAGGATGGCTGTCTTTAACCAGTTTTAATAACAGCATTCCAAAAAATACCGGCTTGAAACTGTTATAATCTTTTATGGAAAAGCGAATCCCCTTACATTGTTCACCCGCATAATTGCAGTTGGTGGGTAAATAGGCAATAGGTTCCGCAGTTATTTCTCCCTCCATGATATTATTTAACTGGGCAGCCAGTGCTGTGTTTTTTAACCAGGGTGCGCCAATTACCTGAAAAGGGAAATCAGTGCCGCGCCCTTCGTTCAGGTTGGTAGCTTCAAATAAACAAAGCCCCGGATAGAGTATCATACTCTCAAAACACTGAATAGCAGGTGAAGTAGGTACAAATGAACTGTTCCATTCTGGTTGAAACATGTCCCTTTCCCAATTAGCACAGGGAACGATTTCCAGATTGGCATTGATCTGCCGGCTTACATTAAAATAGCGTGCCAGTTCACCTAAAGTACAGCTGTGCCTGATTGGCATTGGCCAGCGGCCGATGAAAGAGGAACAACTTTCTTCCAGATAGGGTCCCTCTACCAGATCCATTTTTCCGGATATAGGATTTGGACGATCAAGAACAATGATCTTTTTATGGCTCTTTGCACAGGCTTCCAGTGCATAGGTTAATGTAGACAGATAAGTATAAAAACGAACTCCGGTATCCGGAACGTCAAATAACAGGATATCCAGGTCATCAAGATCTTCTTCGCCGGGTGCCAGTTTCTGACCATATAAACTGATGATCGGCAGGTCGGTTAATTCGTCTACGCCATCATGCATTGCTTCACCATCTGCGCCCGTAGCAGAAAGGCCATGTTCCGGCGAAAATAATTTTACCAGATTATAGCCACTTTCCTGCAATAATTTTCTGGATGCAATCCCCAGGTTATTAGTGGCAGCCTCATTGGTGATGAAACCGATCTTATCTTTTTTCCAGGAAGGGGTCGTATTCAATAACTGATCTATGCCAAAGTATACAAACATGCGCTTTAATTAAATGGGGTCCTTAATGAAATCCAAACGTTCCTTGATTTGTTCCACTACATTAAAAATAATCGGGCAGCGATCGTAGTGCATGAATGTGGTAAATAATCTTTTTTTAAAATCCGGAAGATGCAGGGCCGGAAATTCCTTGCATCCTTCAAAACGGTATTCATAAACGGTACATTTATTATCTGCCAGAAAAGGACAGGGCATACGGTTCATGATCATCATTCCGCTGCTGCCTTTTTCGAGGTATTCAGCATCAAATGTTTTGCGGGGTAGTTTCAGGTGGCCGGATAATGCATCTGCTTCCTCTTCATTTAAACAAACCATCAGGCTTTTGCAACAGTTGCCACAATCCGTACAGCTGATTTCCGGGCTTACCAGACCGTCCAGTTCTTTTACGAGTTCATCGATCATTTTCCCATCGTTTTCACGTATGAAATCCTTAAAACGATCATTTTCCGCTTCTTTTGCTACTGCGTAATCCCGGATGTAGTCCAGGTCTGTCTGAGGTGTAAATTCCGCCATATTGGCTGTAAAGGTAGTTACTGGCAAAGAAAATCCACCAAAAACCGCAATTTATCCACATTGAAACTGCATTTGTAGAAAAGAAAAATTGTGCTGCAATCTGAGGGGGTTAGATTTGCCGTCGGCTAAATTTTATCCAAAAAGGGAACTATGGCAGAAGAAAAGAATGTGGTCCGGTATGATGAGGATTCTATCCGGTCGCTCGAATGGCAGGAACATATACGCCTCCGTCCGGGAATGTATATTGGAAAACTGGGAGACGGATCGGCAGCAGATGATGGTATTTATGTACTCATCAAGGAGATCATCGACAACAGTATTGATGAATATACTATGGGCAATGGAAAGCAGGTAGAGCTAACCATCGAAGGCAGGATGGTAACGATCCGCGATTATGGTCGTGGTATTCCATTGGGCAAAATGATAGATGCGGTCAGTAAAATGAACACCGGTGGTAAATACGATAGTAAAGCCTTTCAGAAAAGTGTAGGGTTGAACGGGGTAGGTACAAAGGCTGTGAATGCATTGAGCAGTTCTTTTATGGTCACCTCCATCAGAGATGGTAAATCTAAAACCGCTGAATTTGAAAAAGGTATTTTAATCAAAGAATACAAAGAAGTTAAATCGGATGAACCGAACGGAACGCTGGTAGTATTTACTCCCGATGAATCCATCTTCAGGAACTTTCATTATATAAATGAGTATCTCGATAATCAATTGTGGAACTACTGTTACCTCAATGCCGGCCTCGCCATGCATTTTAACGGTAAGAAGTATGTGAGTAAAAACGGGTTGCTTGATCTGTTGCAGCGCAAAACCAACCCCGATGAATTGCGTTATCCGATCATTCATTTAAAAGGCGAAGATATTGAAGTAGCACTTTCACATAACAGCGATTACGGAGAAGATATTTTTTCTTTTGTGAACGGGCAGTACACTACCCAGGGTGGTACCCACCAGCAGGCTTTTCGCGAAGCATATGTAAAAGTGATCCGTGATTTTTATAAGAAAGATTATGATGCTTCTGATATAAGAACCAGTATTGTAGCAGCTGTATCCGTAAGGGTTCAGGAGCCGGTTTTCGAAAGCCAGACCAAAACCAAACTGGGGTCGCAGAATGTGGGAGAAGGCGGACCAAGTATGAAAATGTTCATACTTGATTTTCTGGCAAAAGAGCTGGATAATTTCCTGCATAGAAATCCTGCTACTTCTGAAGCACTCAAGAAAAGAATTGAGCAGAACGAGCGGGAACGTAAAGAACTGGCGGGCATTAAAAAGCTGGCGAATGAAAGGGCCAAGAAAGCCAATCTGCACAATAAAAAATTACGTGACTGCCGCAAGCACCTGAACGATGAGCTTCCTGCAAAAAACAAGGAAGAGTTCATTGCCTTGCAGAAAGAAACAACCATATTTATTACAGAAGGAGACAGTGCAAGTGGTAGTATCACCAAATCAAGAAGTGTAGATACGCAGGCCGTATTCAGCTTACGCGGTAAGCCACTGAACTCATTTGGTGAAACCAAAAAAGTGGTTTACCAGAACGAAGAATTCAACCTGTTGCAGCATGCACTGAATATAGAAGACGGGCTGGAAGGTCTTCGCTATAATAATATTGTATTTGCTACGGATGCCGATGTGGATGGAATGCACATCCGCCTGCTGTTGATGACCTTTTTTTTACAATTTTTCCCCGACCTGATCAAGAAAGGGCATGTGTATATTCTGGAAACACCTTTATTCCGTGTAAGGAATAAACAGGAAACTATTTATTGCTACGATGAAACGGAGAAGCAGGCTGCAGTAAGAAAACTGGGAAATAAGCCGGAGATCACCCGATTTAAGGGTTTAGGAGAAATTTCTCC
>CALPNW020000147.1 GCA_943325035.2 Sphingobacterium thalpophilum
AAATCGAATCGGAATCTGGCTCTTAGTCCCCATGGCGCTACATCCGGATTTTCCGTATAATTGAAACGCCTTACAAAGTCTACCCGGAGTATTTTAAATAAGTTCTCTACACCAACACTTCCTTCGGTATAGGGTACCCCTTTTGAAAGGGCAAAACTGGTTTGCACATTATTCAGTTTAGGAAATTCATACAGAGAAGGATTTAAGTCCGGATTGTTTTCGTTTCTCATACCGCCATATAAGATTTTAAAAGAAGCCACTTCCCTCAGCTTCATCTTCTTTAACAAAGGGATCTTATTAAAGATCATACCGTTAAAATGATGTACCCAGGCAAATGAAACGTACTGGTCACTCACAAACTCTAAAAAGTTCATCAGGTTATAGGAGTTCAGCTGGTAGGCATAAGTTTGGTTGGCACGGTGAACGGTTAAGAGCGGAAATGGCAGTTGTCCGAAGATATACCCTGCATCAAATGTTGCATCGGCAAAACCGAGTCTCGACATATAAAAACGTTTATCGAAACTGAAGTCTATCTTCTGGTAATTATACTCACCACCTAACACTCCTTTTACACCGGCAGTAAGCCCAAGTTTGAGGATAGGGTACTTATTCTGAACGGGAATCCGGTAAACTTTAGTCTGATAATATTCCTGACGAGGAGACCACCTTACCTGAGCAGAAAATTCTGTTGTAGTGAGGTCATTTATTTTTACGGGGAATCCGTTATTGGGTTTAATATATTCGAGAATACCGGCAGGTTGCTGTTTCCAGTTATTGATACCCAGCGTTAAAGAAAGGTCTTTATTGTACTCTTTTACATATTCAAACCGGTAGTTTTTGTTGTACAACCAACGCTCGTTGTTGCCCCTTTTAAAGGAAAGTAAGAAATTATCTTCCTGTATAAATTCGAGATCCTGACCAGGTATCTTGGTATCACTTTGTACGCTCAACTTAATATAATTCAGCGGATAGGTATAAACAGATTTATTATTGAGCGAATAAGTACTGCTGAGGTAGTATTTAAATTTTTCATCTTTAAATCCATATGCACCATATGTTTCAAAATACAACCGCTTATTGAAATCGGACGTGGTTCTTCCGCCAAAACGCAATCTGAATCCCTCTATAGGGTTGAAACTGTAAAAAGTATTGGCGGGTCCGATATCAAAAGGTCCTACTTTGGCATACCCGGCAAACAGTAATGTTAACAGTGCTATTGTTCTGCGGAACGAAGGCATTTTTTGAACACTGTCTATATTCGTATAAATTTTTGCTTCACTGTTACTCAATCGGTCGTGTCTTCTTTTTAACCAGAAGTCTTCCGGCAACAGTGTAGCACTATCCAGTTTAACAACAGCAGAACCACTGTACATGGTATCATGGGCCGGCTGGTTAATGGTATAGTTTTTAAAGGACACCGAACGTTCACCATAAAGCCCTTTTGTTTTTTTGCTTTTGGAGAGCCCCATGTCTGCCATTGTTACTTCTTTAGACAAGTGGTAGCGATTATCCGTTCCCCTTTCAAAACTGAGATTAATGTTCAGTTCTCTGACCCAGTTGATGTTGGCGTTTTTACTGATAACCATATTGATCTTCTGGATGCTGTAATTGCCATCTAATGTGATGTACATATTACCCCTGAACAAAAGATCATTGGTATTGCGCGGGGTAAAATACATTTTCACCAGCTTTATTCCATGCTCATCCACTACCGTATCTCTGATATAAAATAAATAGTAGGTAGGTGCGGATGCAGCAATAGGACTAACAAACTGAAAAGTAAAAACAGGTACACTATTATCATAAATATCGATATGCTGATAGAGCCTGTTCATAAAATCACTCAGGCCCTCTTTATCTACGAAGTCTCCGAAATTCACTTTTTTCTCTGCAAGCAGTATTGACTTATTGCTTTCAGGTGCTTTACGGAAATATTTTTTGGTTAAAGATTCTTCCAGATAAATCGGCAGCAAACTTTTTCCATCCAGTTTTGAAGTATCCCTGTTCTCAAAAAAGAAATTGTATTTTCTCATCAACCTGCTATTGGCTATTTTTTCAGTAGAACCACTGATAGCAGCCTGGATCTTCTCATACTGTTCATATTCCAGATAATCATATGCGGAAGGCCTGTTTTCGTCTTTGTGTTCTATTACTTTACGAATCAGTTCTACCGCAGGATTGTCCCGGTTGGTATATTTTGCCCTTTTGTTAGTGGTAACAGTAACACTGCTGTATTGTAAATTATCTGTAACAAGCATTACCTCAACATTCTGTTCTTTCCCCCGGGTAATATTCAGTACCAGCTGTTTGTAGCCCATAGCTGCAATGATCAGTTTAGTGTTGTTGGCATTGGTTTTAATTTCAAAACGCCCCAAACTGTCTGCAGCAACGCCCTTGCCTCCCTTGAAATATACACTGGCAGAAGTAACCGGATATCCGCTTATTGAATCGGTGATTACGCCCCTGATAATTGTAGACTGCGCAAATGCCACAGTTGAACCCATTAAAACAACCAGTAAGCTCCAAATGATTTTATTCTTCCACAGTTTCTTCATCCTTAGTTCTTGTTTTTTGTTTTCAATCCATCCACCATCAGGCGGGAGATTGCAAATACACTTTTTTCTAACCCTGCTAACTGGTCACTGAAATAGTCTTTTTCAATTCCCCTGATGCAACTCACAATAATCATTGGCAGCAGATCCAACTCCTTTTCAATTTCCGGATTGAACTCTTTTTTACTGATCCCAAATTGCAAAATAGAAGCTACCAGACTTATTTCCTGTTGGGCATAAGCGGAAAAAAGGGTTTTATTGCAAGTAGATTGCCACATCGAATCGCCGCAAACCAGTTTATAGAGATTGATTGTATCTCCAAGGGCTTTGATCCTTGTGATAGCAAATACTTTTAACTTGTCTTCTGCAGTAGCAGCAGACTCCACTGCCAGTTTGGTCAGTTCAAACACTTCCAGCAACTCTTTTTGCAGTACTTCCTCAAAAATCAGCTCTTTGCTCTGGTAATAGTAGTAAAGGGTACTTTTACCCTTGCCCAGCGCTTTGGCAATGTCTTCCATGGTGGTCTTTTTTAACCCGTAGGTTTGAAAAAGCTTCTGGGCCTCCCGTAGTATATCTTCTTTAATTAATACTTCTTTCATAAAACCTTTAGACCAATTTCGTTTTCGAGTCCAAAATTAGGGATTTTCTGTTACTGTACCTAATTACAACGCTATCTATAATAGGTTTAACAAAAAAGTATGATAACGCTTAAACGGATAAATAGTCAGCTGAAATTTTTAGCACTTAAAATCTCACTCTTATTTTGTGAATAAAAAGGATTGTTTTATATTTGCAGCCCCTTAGGGGTTTGGCTGCGTAGCTCAACTGAATAGAGTACCTCACTACGGATGAGGGGGTTTCAGGTTTGAATCCTGACGCGGTCACAAAGCCTCGCACCATGTGCGGGGTTTTTTATTGAGTGCACACCAATAGATTCCAATCAGGTTCAACAAAAAAGGCACTCCTTAAAGAAGTGCCTTTTACAATATGGAAACCGATTATTTAATGTTGATCTATGATAATTGTCCTGGGGGTATACCGGTTTCCGGCTCCCTCTACAGATATTATATAATTGGACAGTCCTTTTACATTATTGATAATTACAGGAACAGAATTCTCTCCGATCTGAGCCCAAACCTGCTTAGAGTAAACAACCCTACCTGTTGTAACCTCCGTAATAAATACCCTTAACTCATTTGATACTGCAGATTTAAAGTTTACATTAAATTTTCCAGAAGACGGGTTAGGGTATGTAATAATTTCTTTTGAGTTCAAACTATTCACATACGCATAATCAACTTTAGAAAATAATACAGAACTAATATCTGCACTTACTGCTGTCATTTTTCCACTAGAAACAGGTAATGAAAATATAATGGCAGTAAGATCGTTCGGATTGATTTTAACATTGCTCCCAGCCGACACAAAATCATTCAGACTCAGCTGGTAATCTTTTTTAGCAGCAGTTAGTGGTATTTCAATAGTGTACTGATCTGCCCAGTTAGTGATACCAGCCTTTAACAATACCACTTTCATTACAGCCCCAGAACCGGAAGCGGAGAACTGCAGGGTTTTAAATGCTGTCAGATCCTGTTTGGCACCGCCTCCGCGCAGCATTTTATATAGGGTGATATAGTCCGGACTATTTGCTTCTACCCGAACATTTCTAAACAATAAAAAATCATCTTTATTATCAACAACCGCGCTGGTGTTATTAATTATCTTAAAATTTTTCACAGAACTGGTGGCGGTGTTATAATCCACCCCCCAGTTACCATCTGACATAAATACCTGATCCTGTAAGCTTCCGTTTACATACATCTTAATAGTAGACTCATATGAATCGCCAGCAGGTAAATTTATAGTTCCATTGCCATTGGCCGCAATTGTAAATGGAACCTGTTTTGTAGTATATGCAGACTGTTCATTGACCTTTTCCTGAATTGCAAAATAGCCATTTGTATAAGTGGATTCATTTTTGATATCCATTATTATATTTTCCGACACCCGTTTGCCTCTGGTGATATAGATTTTAGGAATATCCGTTTTGCTGATGATTTCTTTGACCGGCATTGTACTGTTCAATCTGCCAATAATATCAGCTGCCATAGACTCTACAATAGATGGAGATACTGCCCAAAGCTGAATATTAAACATTACATCATCAGTAATGTAGTTATCATTTAACCAATTTGACTGAATGGTATACGTATCCCTGCCTTTTCCTGCGCCTATAATAAAGCTGATGGCATATTCCATCTGGCCACTAGTTGTTTTCAGATCATAGCGCACTAATTTGGTATTATTTACCATTATATTTTGCAATCCGGTTAGTTCTGAACCTTTTAATCGGTCGCATACTGCCTTTGTATGATCATACACTTCTCCAATCGTTTTAGTAGCAAACGCAACTGCTTTTGCCTCATTATTGATAGTGTAGTCTATCGATAAAACATCTTTTGCATTGGTAATGGCAGTAATATCTTTTGGAGTAGAAACCAGGGCTTTCATGGTATTGCCGGCAATTTGCTGCGGCAATAAATCAGTCAATGACAGATTTGTTCCGGTTCCTGTTGCATTACTCCGGATTAATCCGGATTTAAAAACGGGCAACCGGGCATAATTTACAGTACCCTGTAAACTATTCACTGCTTTATTCAATAATCTATTCCCAACTGCATCACCCAAACTTTTGCTTTCGAGACCTCCTTCACCTCCGCCATCCACCTCACCACAATCTTTTACTGTTACTGAGGCCTTTTTAAACTCACTTCCACACGAATTGCTAATGGTGTATGTGATAACTGAAGTTCCTGCGGTAATACCTTTAACAACACCTGTATTGCTAACAGTTGCAACTGTTGTTTTGCTGCTACTCCAAACACCACCAGAAACGGTATTAGAAAGTTGGGTATTAATTCCAATGCATGCAGACAAAGTTCCTGTGATTGGAGGCACTACTAAAGGTATTCCCGGACAATCAAACTCGCCATCGCCTTTACCAGAAGTACCATTGTCGTAATTATTATTAAGTTCATCCAAGGCGTCATTAAGATCGGAAAGACTATAGGAACTGCCACAGCTACCAATTGCTTTATCTGCTTCATCAATTACAAATTGAACTGATTTGCCGGAAAACGTTCCTGAATTAAACACAAGGTCTTTCAGTGACGTACTACTTTCGCCAAATGAAGCACTGTAGCTATCAAATCCAACATTTAATTTTGCGGAGATCAACTGACCTGCTAAAACAGTATTCAGCGATGCAGGGTCTATCTGTGCACCAACAGGCAATAAGGCCGGACCACTTCCTGCCGGCAATACTTTCGTAATTGCCTGAGCTGTTGTTAGTTTCACAGACCTTCCTGAACAACCAATAGTTAACCCGGAAGGAAAAGCTGCTGAAAAATTTTCGTGTAAATATACTCCGGGATTCCCCCCATTGGGTTTTGCGCCCCATCCTCCTTGCGTTTGTGTTCTGAAACCAGCGCATACCCCACCACAGGATTGCGAAGCAGCAATATCAGGAAGTACAAAAGCTGCGAATAATATAAAAATTGAGTAGATGTTCAACTTCATAACCGATCAGTTTATAGACAGAAAAATATTTTTACGTATACAAAACTATTCGTATGTGAAAGAATGAAAAATACCAGATAGTTTGTATTTTATGCAGTAGGAACTCAACACTTTGATTTCTAATTAGTTATCAAAGCTGTTTCCGTAATCGTGGGGTTTAGAAGAAAAACAAGTGTCAGTAATGACCCAGGTTAAATCAGAAACACTGCAACTGAGCAATTAGTGTTAAATTGTAGTAATCAATAATAAAATAGCATGTATAAGTATTTACCTGTTGTTTTTACAGCTCTCTTATTATCCTGTAACAGCAAGCAGGAAAAGATAAAACCTACTGTAGAATCTATTTCAGAATCTATTTACGCTTCCGGAATTTTAAAAAGTAAAAACCAATATCAGGTATATCCTGCCGTAACAGGAATTATTGATCAGGTTTTAGTAACGGAAGGTGATGCCGTTACTAAAGGCACGCCCCTGTTTTTAATATCTGATGAAACGCAAAGACTAAATAGAGAAAATGCAGAGCTGGCTGCCAATTTCACAGATTTTGATGCCAACCAGGGCAAATTGAATGATGCTAAACTACTCATTGAACAGGCCCGGAATAAAATGAAAAATGATTCGCTGTTATTTATCCGCCAGAGTGCTTTATGGAAAGAACAGATTGGTACAGAGAATGAATTATACCAGCGGGAACTGGCTTACCAGAATTCAAAGAGCAGTTATAATTCAACCATACTTAAATACCAGGATCTTAAACGTCAACTTGACTTCAGTTCAAATCAATCAAAAAAGAATTTGACTATATCCAGTAAAATTCAAAATGATTATACCATAAAAAGCGAAATGGAAGGAATTGTTTACAGTCTTCAGAAAGTAAAGGGCGAAATGGCTGGAACACAAACTTCGTTGGCTGTTATTGGAGACGCCAGTAGTTTTATTTTAGAAATGCAGGTAGACGAATATGATATCATCAGAATAAAAAAAGGATTAACCGTTTTAATAAGTTTAGAAAGTTATAAGAACAAAGTTTTTGAAGCAACCGTATCCAAAATAAATCCACTGATGAATGAACGCAGCAAAACATTTTTAGTAGAAGCTACCTTTGTAAAACAGCCTGATCAATTATATCCTA
>CALPNW020000148.1 GCA_943325035.2 Sphingobacterium thalpophilum
CTGAGGCTGTATGGTTTTTACCATCAGTTCTGTTGCCAGTGTTTCTCTTACTTCGTGTGTCAGTTCTTCTAAATGTTGCCTGCTGATTTGTACAATAGCGGGCATAATTTCGCCTTTCATTTGTTACTATTTAAATTTTACAAAATATTTCGAGCCGGTAGGAGTAAATTTTTTCAACCGTTAGGGGATGTTGTTGCGTTTCCCTCTTCTACCTGTGAGATGATATCAACTAAATTGCTCAATCGGACGCAAAGTTACGAAGTACCTGTTTCTTAAAAAAATTATACTCTAAATGAATTGTTAATTAATAGCCATCCCTTTAATCATGTCTGTTACCAGATAACTGATCAGTTTGCCTGTTCCCGGGTCTTTTCGCCCATCAGAAAGCTGAACAGCCCCTTCAGAAATATGCAGGTAAGCCACTTTTGAATCTGCAGCTACAAAATTCATATACTGCCTGGCATGAACGGGCGAAATACCAACCGGACTCTGTGCACTGCTCAATGCATTGGCAATACAATCAATATCCAGTTCTATACCGCACATGGTGTCTTCCGTAAATCCGGTAGCAAGCCCAACGGCCTGCAGAAAAGTTCTTTTTTCGTGTACAAATATGTCTTCGAATGTAATGCAGTCTACAAAGGGATTATTTACCATGTCCATCCATACATTCTGGGGAATATAATTTTCGTGTATCCCCACCACGCAATATTTTTCGAGGTATCCGTCTGCCTCTGCATAACTAAAGCCGTTTCCGCTGTGCCGTCCTTCCATTGGCCGGAAATCGGCATGTGCATCTAAATTGATGACGTTGATCTGGGCGATAGGAATAACCCCTGCTTTATAATATCCTTTTGCAGCTCCTTTGATACAGGGATAGGAATTATTATGCCCCCCTCCTATTACGATGGGTATTTTATTATTCTGGGTAATCAGATGAATGATCTGCTCAACAGCAATATCAATGGTATTTACAGCATGGCGGTATGCTTCGGTTCTTTCGTCTGCGTCCTGTGCATTCGCTTCTATTACGTTTTCAATTGCTGCAAAATTAAAATGACCCAGCAAGAGTACTTCACTTCCTTCTAAAAAATCATTGCTCTGGCAATTTAAAAATGAGCTCAAAAAAGACAACCAGGCAGAATCGGTTCCCCCAATTCCTCCATTGGCCTTTACACCAATATCTTCCGGTATACCCAGCAAAACGTATTTTGCAGAGGATTGCCTGATAGACAACTCGATCTGTTCTGCCTCTTTTACTACCTGAATTCTTTCTCCGAGTTTTGTTTCATAGCGTCTGATTTTTGTTAATGACAAAACATCTTCCTTATTATAAAACTTAAAGTAATTCATGGCTTTTATTTTTTATTGAAGAATCGGTATTCTAAATATAATTAAATAAATGCACCATTGATCATAACAGCACTGATCAGATTGTCCCCAAAAGCATAGGGCAGATAATTTACAGATGGTATTGGCCGGGTAAAAATCAAACTGGCCTTTTTACCAACAGTGATGCTGCCCATCGTTTCTCCCAGCCCCATTGCATAGGCCCCATTGATGGTTGCCGCATTGATGGCTTCCGCAGGTAATATCTTTAGCTGAATACAACTGAGACTTACCACAAAATTCATATTGCCGCTTGGGCAGGAACCCGGATTAAAATCTGACGCAATGGCTATTGCCGCATTGGCATTGATGAGCTGACGGGCCGGCTGATAAGGCATTCTTAAAAAGAAAGCAGCCGCAGGTAATAATGTGCCGATTGTATCTGAACCGGATAAAGCATTGATGGCCACATCACTCATCGATTCCAGGTGATCTACTGATACTGCACCAAGCTTTACGCCCAGCTCTACCCCTCCGGATGCATGCAACTGGTTGGCGTGAATCTTGGCCTTTAACCCCAACTGCATTCCTGCCCGGATGATTCTTTCGGATTCATCCGGATTAAAAAAGCCTTCTTCACAAAACACATCTATATAATCGGCCAGGTTTTCTTTAGCAATTGCGGGCAGCATTTCGTGAATGATCTGGTGAATATATTGCTCATGATCATTTTTATATTTTAAAGGATAGGTATGAGCCCCCAGAAAACTGGCTTTTACCGGAATGGGTGAATTTGCTTTTAACCGTTGAATTACGCGGAGCATCTTTAACTCATTGGCAGTATCCAAGCCATAACCACTTTTTATTTCAATGGCCCCGGTTCCAAGTTGTATTAAAGATTGTAGTCTGTTCCAGGCCGAATCGTAGAGTTCCTCTTCGCTACTCGCTGCCACTTTTACTGCGGAGTTAAGAATACCTCCGCCCTTTGCCGCAATTTCTGCATAACTCAATCCATTGATTTTATCTACAAATTCCTCTTCCCTGCTGGCAGCAAATACAATATGAGTATGACTGTCGCACCAGGCCGGAAGAACGGCTGCATTGCAGGCATCATGAATAACAAACTCCCCCCCGGGTAAGCGGGCCATTTCTCCGTAACCGGCTATGATCCCATCTTCTATCTGCAAAAATGCATTTTGAATTACGGGGAGTTCGGCTAATTCTTTTCCACGTAAAACTTTTGATACCTCTCTGGTGTTAATCAGATAACCTATGTTGGTAATCAGCAATTTCATATTGTTAAATTAGTTGATTTAAGTTTATAAACCCTATTTTCGGATATGACCACTACATTAACCGTTGTAAGGTATCCACGCTTTTTTGGATGGGCCGGCTTTATGTCGATGGCCATTTTCAGATTCCCGCTTTGGTTCAACCGGTCCATTGCTTTTTGGAAATTACTGGGATGTGGCAAAAACGGCACTTTCGACAAATCACCCGACTGGAGGCAATGGGCGGTGCTGCTGATACACAGAGAACAGCCTGGCGTTCCGCCGGAGGCTCCTCTGTTTTTTACTGCCTGGTGGAATTTCTTTAACTGCGAAAAATGGACGCTGACCATGGACGCCATTGAAGGGCATGGCTTGTGGGACGGGAAAGCCGTTTTCGGCCCCTTGGCCAAACAAACAGACTATGCAGGGCCAATAGGCATATTAACCAGGGCTACTATCCGGTTGAGTAAACTGCGTGACTTCTGGAGCAATGTAGATGCTGTTGCCAGCGGAATGGCAAAATCAGCAGGCTTTGTTACGTCTGTGGGCATTGGAGAAGTACCCTTTATCAAACAGGCTACTTTCAGTATCTGGACCAGTAAAGAAGCAATGAGAAGCTTTGCCTATCAAATGAAAGAGCATGCCGAAGTTATCAGAAAAACAAAAAAAGAAGACTGGTACAGCGAAGAAATGTTTGTTCGTTTTAAAATACTCGGTTCTACAGGAAGCATTAATGGAAATAATCCATTTGAAATAAAACCCTAAATTGCAGTAGAAGGATGAATCATTGTTCTACCATATCATTTATTACCGCACACTTTGCATGGATGTACAGAGGACTCAACTCCATGCCCGACCATTGACGACCTTTACCTCTTAACTGATGCCCGATTCAAAGAAGCTGAACCTCCGGCTCTTTGCAGATGCAGGATTCATTCAGTGTTGCACCATTTTAATGTAAAGCAGTATCTAAATACCCTTAATTACAACAAATTAAAAATACCAATACGCTGTATAGTCATATACCCGGATTCGTTTTTTACAATAAACTATTTATATGAAAGTTTCTGTTACATCCGAAGTAGGCACTTTAAAAAGATTGCTGGTACACAGCCCCGACAGTGGATTGGGAAAAGTGGTTCCTTCTAAAGCACAGGACTGGTTGTTCGAAGACATTGTTCACCTCGATACCATCCGTAAAGATGAGTACGACTACTATACCAAGATCTTATTGTACTTTCTGGATCCCGAAAAAATAAAAGGCCGTTTAGCAGAAATTGATACCGAGTCTGCCAAAAGAAATTTTTATAAGCCCGAAGAAGAAGCCTTCTTTAAATCGGACAAAGTAATTGAACTGCAATGGCTGCTGGCCGAAGTACTGAAAGACAACGATATCCGGTTAAAGCTGGTTGCTTCGGTATGTGCTATTGAAGGATGCACCTACCAGATGCAGAAAACCCTGATGGAATACGAACCGGTGGAACTGGCCAAAACATTCATTTCAGGAACGTCTAAAGAAAAGCAACTGATCTTTGCACCTATCCCCAATTTTATTTTTACCAGAGATATCGGCATTACCATTAAGGATCATGTGCTGCTGAACAAGCCTGCAAAAAAAGCAAGAACCAGAGAAGCACTTTTAGCCAGGTATATTTTCTTTAACCACCATTATTTTTCTGATTACAGAGATAAGATCATTGAGCTTTCCGATACCAGCCATCATTTTTTATTACCGAAGGAAGATGATGACAGAAAGATGACCCTGGAAGGCGGAGACATCATGGTAGTGAGTGACAAGCATTTACTGGTGGGTGTTAGTGAAAGAACTTCTTCGGAAGCTGCAGTAAAAATCACCAATACCATGTTTGAAATGGGACTCATGGAAAAAGTAACCATTATAAAAATTCCCAAGAAACGGGACTACATGCACATTGATACTGTTTTTACTCAGGTAAAAAGAGATGTGTGGGTGATGCTTGGAAACTTTTCCCGAAAAGCAGTGAAGCACGAAGATGAAAGTGCCGTTGAGCGGATACTGGAAATAAAAAAAGAAGAGAAGATCAAAATACTGCAGTTTCACCGGAGCAACCCGGAGAATCCGGTTTCGTTTGAAAGCCTCGAAGATCTGCTGGTAGATATCAGCAGGTCTGATCTGAATTGTAAAAATGAAGTGAAATTTATTTTTTCCGGAAACAATGAATTTCCTTACAGTGCAAGGGAACAGTGGACAGATTCCTGTAATCTGCTGGCCCTGAAGGAAGGAGTTGTACTGGGCTATGACAGAAACGACAAAACAACTGAAGCATTTAAACAGGCAGGATTTACCATCATTAATGTAAAAGAGCTGTTAAAGCAACTGGAAGATGGAACGACGACTGTTGAATCACTGAAAGATACTTTCATCACCATGCCATCTGCGGAACTGTCCAGGGCAAGAGGTGGATTTCATTGTATGAGCATGCCGCTCTGGAGAGAATCAATTGAACTGTAAAAATAATTTTATGCAACATAGTTCGCACTTATTGATGATTCAGCCTGTGCAGTTTGAGTTTAACAGTGAAACCGCCGTGAACAATAGTTTTCAGGTTAATTCAACTGACGAAAATGTACAGCAGAAAGCACAAAAGGAATTCGATCAGTTGATACAAAAGCTGCGGCAGAACGGTATTGATATCACATTGGTTAAAGACACGCCTGTTCCGCATACACCCGATTCTGTATTTCCAAACAACTGGATCTCCTTCCACGAAAATGCTACTATATGCCTCTACCCTATGTTTGCAAAAAACAGAAGGATGGAGCGGAAGCAATCTGTGCTGGATGCCCTGCAGGCAAAATTTCTGGTTCAACATACTATTGATCTGACCAGCTTCGAAGAGCAGTCTTTGTTCCTGGAAGGAACCGGAAGTATGGTGCTGGACCGGGTAAACAAAATAGCTTTTGCCTGCCTCTCACCCCGAACAGATCCTGCTGTACTGGAAAATTTCTGCGAACAGCTGAACTACCATCCGGTTGCATTCTGTGCAGTGGATGAACAACAGCAACCTATTTATCATACCAATGTAATGATGTGTGTTGCTGATGAATATGCAGTTATCTGCAGTGAATCCATTGCCGATGAAGCAGAAAGAAACATGGTGCTTGGCATTTTAGCTGCATCCGGAAAAGCAATTATTGAAATCAGTTATAACCAGATGAATCATTTTGCCGGAAATATGCTGCAGGTTCATAATCAGAGCGGCCAGCAATTTCTGGTGATGTCTTCGCAGGCTTACTTTGCTTTGAACGAAGACCAGATCAGCCTTATGGAGCACTACAACCCGATCATTCATTCGGATATAAGCACTATTGAAAAAAATGGAGGCGGCAGTGCCAGGTGCATGATGGCAGAAATATTTCTTCCGCTGAAATAACTGATTGAACAGAACAGCGATTTATTCTATAAAACTTTTACGAACCCCTTCTTTAAAAGAATGGGGTTTGTAATTTAATTCCAGCATGGCCTTATTGATTTTTAAACCAGACTTCTTTGCACGTCTGACCGGCTCCGGAAAACTATCACTGTTCACTTCCTGAATCAGGGATGCATCCAGCCCAAGCACCCCAGCTACAGTAATTGCCATCTCAAAAGGCGATATGATGTCGTTTCCGGCCAAATGGTATACCCCTGTTTTTTTAAACCGGATGATCTGCTCAATTCCCCAGCAGATATCCTGCGCATAGGTAGGTGTTCTTAGCTGGTCACTTACCACTTTAATACTTTTACCGGCACGCAGACTTTGCTGCACCCATTGAATAAACCCCGGGCGCATTCCTTCATGTTGCAGGCCATAAATAAAAACAGGGCGTATGATAGTGTAACAAGCCATTTCCTTTTTAACGATCTCCTCTGCCATTAACTTAGACCTACCATAAAAATTAAGGGGGTCAGCGGGATCCTCTTCGGCATGAGGGCCGTTCTCTCCGAATATGAAATCGGTGGAGCAATAAATAAAATGACTCCGGATTTTACTGGCTGCCAATGCAAGCGTTTCTGTAACCGTTACATTTTGCCGGATGCATTCCGGCTGATCGGCATTGCATTCATCCGGTTTACTCATTGCGGCTAAATGTATAATTACTTCCGGTTGCATAGTTGCCACATAGGCACTCACCGAACTAACATCTGTTAGTTCCAGATTGGTATAGTGATAATCAGCAGTTGTGCGGCTCATTCCCCTGGAAACTGCCAGCACTTCAAAGCCCTTCTTAGAAAGAAAAGCACAAAGATGTTGCGCCAGAAAACCGTTGGCACCGGTAACCATTATTTTCATGGTACAATGCTACGAAATAACTAATAACGGTTTACAAATGGTCATTAGTTTTCAAATCGTTACATTTGAAACTCCGTATATGCATTACACATTTGTTTTTTGTGATATGTGCACTTGTTTAAACTGAGAATAGAAATTGACAATGGCAGAAAAAAAAGTAACTAAGATTGGCGTTCTTACATCCGGTGGTGATGCCCCCGGAATGAATGCGGCAATAAGGGCGGTAGTTAGAACCGGGCTTTATCATGGAATTGAGATGTATGGGGTGATGAGAGGTTACAACGGAATGATTGAGGATGACATTGTACCTATGAATTCCCGTTCGGTAGCCAATATCATTCAAAG
>CALPNW020000149.1 GCA_943325035.2 Sphingobacterium thalpophilum
ATATCAAAACATACTTGAACATAAAATAGGATTAGCTATACCAAGTATTAATCTACAACAATTTCATAACTTGTATTAGGGCTCAACGGAACATTAAAGTAAAAAGTGTTAGGTGAGCCAGATGTATAAAATTGCTGATCAATAATTGAGGAACCCGTTATAATGTAAACAGAATTAAAACTACCATAAATTTTTATAGAAATCTCATTAGATTCAGCTGCATCCCTATTAAAAAAATTAGTAGAATTAGGATAGTTTTGGCCTACAGTATTATAATTTGGATCATCGTAAGTAATTCTTGAGATTGTTACCCCACTTGGGATAGTACCATTCAATCCTGAATTAGGGACACTGAAGATAGCTTGATTGTTGCTTTTTATTGGAGTAAATATTTTCCTATTTGAATTATTAAAAGAAGATAATACTACAATACTTAAAAATGCGAGTACGAATTTGATCGTTTTCATATTGATTATTTTTAATTTATAAAATAGGTATAACTAATAGTAACATTTATGAAAATGAAATTTAGCTAGTAATTCTTACTATTTTATCCGTATAAATACGGTAATAATATCCAAAAAAAGCTTTATGACTACTTGTTTTAAGGTTGAAATTTATTCAACTTCCTCAAACCGAATTCCTTCATTGGCCAATTCGTTCAATACAGGCAAATAAATAGCAGGAATGGTGGGAATATGTAAACCTCTGAGGGTAATTTTGTTTTCTAACAATAGGGTAGCAGCAATACCCAGTGGAAGGCCCACAGTCTTAGCCATGGCAGTGCGCAATTCATCATCGCCTTTAACCACCAATGTGCTTTTGATGGAATGGTTGCTGTTGTTGAGGGTATAGCTGATCTCATGCAGCATCACAATCAGGTCTTTATCGCCATGCTCAAGCTTCCATTGTTCTTCAATAATATCTTGTAGAATGGCTGCAGCAGATTGAAGTCCTTTATTGATGCTGTGGTTGTTGTATAAACCCAGCATTTCAAATTGCTGTTCCAGTAAAGGGGTATCCAGTTGTACCTGGTTGGCAGCTAATTGCTCCCTAAGAAACCTTCCATAACTCAAATGATCGGTATCAATCATTACACGATCGTCCGTTAAACCGGCTTCAATGATTTTTTGCCAGCCGGTACAAAATCCGGGATAACGTAAAGTGGTGCGAATAAAGGTAGATGCGTCATTCAGTCCATACACCGGAATATAACTCAGCGAATCGCGGTTGGGATAAAAAGCCAGCTGTCCAATACCTTCCACTTCTACTGTTCCGGCATTTTTGAAAATATTGTTGTAATCCATTTTTTGGATGGCATCCTGTTCTTTATAAATAGCACCTGCCTGTCCGGCAGTTACAATATTGCGGGGGTTCCAGCTGATCTTATAATGCCAGGAATTGGTGTCCGATTCCGGTGCTACCAAACCTCCGCAATGAGATTTAAATGAGGTAATGGTACCACCCTGAGCATGTATATGATCGATGATCTTCATAGCGCTCATGTGATCAATGCCGGGATCCAGTCCCATTTCTCCTAAAAACAACAATCCCGCATCCGCAATTTCTTTGTCTAAAGCTTTGATGGCAGGATCTATGTAAGAAGCAGTGAGCAGGTGTTTGCGCAACAGCAGACAATCTTTGGCTACCAGATGATGCAGGGTTGGAGGCAGCATGGAGATGACCACATCGGCTGCTTCAATCAATGCTTTTCTTGATTCTTCTTCTTCAATCTGAATGGCTTTGGCCTGAATATGCGGCATGCCACTGGTTTTTGCCAGTATGACCTGTTCGTTAACGTCAGCAACAGTGAAGATCCACTGTTTTTGGAGGGTAATTTTACCCAGATAATCAATCAGAACAGTGGCAGATTTTCCTGCCCCAAAAAGTAAAATATGTTTTGGATTGCTCATATGAAAATGATTGTTCCGGCAGAATAAAAAAATAAATATAGAACAAATGACGCTACTGTATGAAAATCAATCTATTAAGTATCTCCACAACTGTGGATAAAACCGGTAAAAAACCTTGATTTTAAAGGGATTGTGACCATTTAAAAAGCTAACTTCGCCAACCTGAGGGCAGGCGGTTATTTTGCCGCTTATTTCAACAAAATTCAGAACGATAAAAGATACATGGAAGAGAATCAGTTACCAGAACAAACGACGGACAACGATCGTATCATACAGGTAAATATTGAGGAGCAGATGAAGACCGCTTATATCGACTATTCAATGTCGGTAATTGTAGGTCGTGCATTGCCTGATGTACGGGATGGTTTTAAGCCGGTTCACCGCAGGGTTTTATATGCAATGAGTGAACTGGGCAATGCCAGCAATAAGCCTTTTAAAAAATCTGCCCGTATAGTCGGTGAAGTAATGGGTAAGTATCACCCGCATGGAGATAGCGCCATTTATGATACACTGGTTCGTATGGCCCAGGAATGGACCATGCGTTACACACTGGTAGACCGCCAGGGTAACTTTGGTAACCAGGATGGTGATCCACCGGCTGCTATGCGTTATACAGAAGCCCGTCTTCAGCGCATATCAGAAGCCATGCTCGACGATATTGAAAAAGATACAGTAGACTATCAGTCGAATTTTGATGATTCTCTGGAAGAGCCTACCGTTCTGCCAACCCGTATTCCTCAGTTGCTGGTAAATGGTTCTTCGGGCATTGCGGTTGGTATGGCTACCAACATGATGCCGCATAACCTCAGTGAAGTAATTGATGGTTGTATTGCTTACGTAGAAAACAGAGATATTACGATAGAAGACCTGATCACCTTTGTAAAAGCACCGGATTTTCCAACCGGTGGGGTGATTTACGGAATGGAAGGCGTTAAGCAGGGTTTACTTACCGGAAGAGGAAGAGTGGTGGTAAGAGGCCGTTGCAATGTAGAAACCAAGCCAAATGGCAGGGAAATGATCGTGATCACGGAAGTGCCTTATCAGGTGAGCCGGGATGTACTGACCGACCGGATCGGCAGATTGGCAATTGATAAAATTGTAGATGGTATTTCCGATGTAGGAAACCAGAGTAATAAAGATGGTACGCGTATTGTTGTTGAACTGAAGAAGGATGCTGTTGCGCAGGTGGTGATCAACCAGTTGTATAAGCATACCGAATTGCAAACCAGCTTTGGGGTGAACAACGTTGCACTGAGCAAAGGCCGTCCAAGAATCATGAACCTCAGAGATCTGATCAGTGAGTTCATTGAATTCAGAATGGAAGTGGTGATCAGAAGGGCCAAATTTGAATTAAGAAAAGCAGAAGAGCGTGCCCATATTTTAGAAGGATACCTGAAAGCACTCGATCATTTAGACGAGGTGATCCGATTGATCAGAGCGAGCAGAACACCGGATGAAGCTAAGGAAAGCCTGATGCAGAAAAGCAGCGAAGAGAAATGGTACCTGAATCAGGAAATCTTCTCCGACCTTACCAACGAACTCTACAAGCAGCAGGAAGGCCTGTCTGATATTCAGGCAAAAGCTATTCTGGAATTGCGTTTACAGCGTTTAACCGGAATGGAGCGTGATAAGATCATTGATGAATTCAATTCACTGATTGCTACCATTAAAGGACTTAAAGCTTTATTGGCCAGCGAGCAACTGCGGTATGACCTGATCAAAACAGAACTGCTGGAAGTAAAAGTAAAATTCGGGGATGAGCGTAAGAGTGAGATCCAGTATCTCGCAGACGAAATGCGTATCGAAGACCTGATCGAAGATGAAGATGTGGTAATAACCATTTCTCATTTAGGCTATATCAAGCGAACCTCTGCAACCGAATACCGTCAGCAGAAAAGAGGTGGAAGAGGAGCAGTAGGTTCCAAAACAAGGGAAGAGGATTATGTAGAACACCTGTTCATTGCATCTACCCACGATACCATTCTGTTCTTTACAGAAAAAGGCCGTTGTTACTGGATGCGTGTATATGAAATTCCTGAAGGGGAGAAACAGAGCAAGGGAAGGGCCATACAAAATCTGATTCAGTTACCCGGAGATGATAAGGTAAAAGCGATTCTGAATGTAAAAAATATCAACGACAAAGAATTTGTAGAAAACCACTACATCGTTCTTTGTACCAAAAAAGGAATCATTAAGAAAACTTCACTCGAAGATTTCAGCAGACCAAGAGCCAATGGAGTAAATGCCATTACAATTGTTGAAGGAGATGAACTGCTGGAAGCAAGAATGACCGATGGCAACAGTGAAATCATGCTTGCTGTGAAGAGCGGACGTGCTATCCGTTTCCCTGAAGTAAAAGTTCGTTCTACCGGAAGAGGTGCCATTGGTGTTGCCGGAATTGAAGTGGATGACAATACAGACGAAGTAGTTGGCATGATCTGTGTAAATAAAGACGATACAGAACGTACCATTCTGGTGGTGAGTGAAAAAGGATTTGGAAAGAGAACAGCTATTGAAGATTACCGGATCACCAACCGAGGTGGTAAAGGGGTTAAAACGATTAATGTAACGGAGAAAACCGGCAGACTGGTGGGTATCCTTTATGTTAAAGAAGTGGAAGACCTGATCATTACCTGTAAATCCGGAATCACTATCCGTACCGGAATTGTGGATATCAGAGAAGCTGGTCGTGCAACACAGGGTGTTAAACTGATCCGTTTGGATGATACCGATGAAATAGCCGCAATTTCTCAGATAGAGGAGCAGGTGGTGGAAGAGACAGTACCTGAAGAAGGTGCTGAGTTAACCACTGAAGGAACAGAAACTGCAGGAACCAACGCTACAGAAAATCCGGAAGACACTACCAATACAACGGCTTCTTTTGATGCCGCTGAACCAATCAATTAAACCATTTTAAAAAGCCCCATATGAAGTATTTTTTCTCCGTTCTTTTCAGCATTGTACTAATGAATGTTGCGATTGCGCAGGATTACAAGAAAGTACAAACACTTGTCCTGCTCGGTAAAGCGGAAGAAGCTAAGACCGAAATTGATAAATTATCGGTTGATCCAAAATCGCAGGGTAAGGCAGAAACCTGGTACTGGAAATCCAAGATCTATGCATCCATCAACAAAAATGAAGCCCTTAAACTAAAGTTCCCTTCTATTGCAAAAGAGGCGGATGATGCATTTAAAAAATACGTTGAACTGGATCCTGCTTTTGCCCAGGTAAAAGAAAAGGGTGCGGAAGGATTTTTTGATATGTATGCTACTGCATTTAATACAGGATTAGTAGATTTTAAATCAAAAAGCTGGCCTGCAGCAGCGGCTGATTTTGAAACAGCCACCTATTACAGTGATTTCATTTTTTCCAATAAATGGGCTAATTCAGGTGCTGCATTTGACACAACCTCTGTTCTTTATGCCGCTTATGCCAACCAGAATGCACAGAAATTTGAAAATGCTACCAAATATTATACCCGTTTAGCGGAAGCTAGAACATCCGGAGAAAATTATCAGGATATCTATAAATTTCTGGCCGATCATTACATTAAGCAGAAAGACAAAGCCAAATTCGATCATTTTGTTGCATTGGGACGGGAAGTTTATCCGAAAGAGAACTGGGATGATTACGAAATTGAATACATCGATCAGAACTTCAGCCTTGCTGAAAAAACAGATTTCTATGATAAAGGCGATGCTGCAGGTAATTTAACCGAAAACCAGTACCTCCAGTTTGGGGATGTGTTTGTGAATGTTCATCATAAAGAAAAAGATTCTACCATTTTTGACCGCTACAATAAAAAAGGAGTGGAAGCCTTTAAAAAAGCTTTCGCTAAAAATCCACGTAATCCTTTGGCAGCATACAACGTAGCTGTAATTTATTATAACTATTTTAATGAAGCCGATGATAAGTATGCAGCAAACATCAGATCGTTGCAGCAGCTGAATGTAAATAAGCCGGTTGTTAAAGATCCAAAGAAAAAAATTGCTGAAGACGCTAAGTTCAAAGCACAGGTAGATGAAATTAAAAAAGCCAATCTGCTGGTTGAAAAAGAAGTTACCGACAATGTAGATGTTGCTATTGACTGGTTAACCAAAGCGTATGATATTTTAAAAGATAAGCCGGTAAGAAGCAATACAGAGAAAGGGGTTATTAATAAATCCGTAGATTTTCTGGCCAATCTTTATTCTTATAAAATGAGTAAGGTAAGAGGCAAGGATCCAAAAGCATTTGATGCAATGGAAGCCAAATACAAAGAGTTTGATGCGTTACACGCAACTTTCAAATAACTGAATACCCGTAACAAAAACCCCGTCATGATAAACTATGACGGGGTTTTTTATGGAGATAAACTGAGGTTATTTCTGTTTTATTTTTTTAGCTGTAACCAGGTTTTTTCTAATTGCTGAAAACTGGTCATTAATTCCCGGGTGCTTTGTATCATTGAATCTGTTGGGGCAAGGTCGGCTCCCTGTAACGCATTCATCAATCCTTCAAATGCACCGGCAACTGATCCGAAAGTCGGTGCACCAGCGCCGCCTCTTCTTCTGGAAACAGACCCTGCGAGTACTGTTAGCTGTTGCCTGATCTCAGCAGATAAACCTTCTTTTGCTGCATAGGCATTGATCTGTTCAATGTATACCCTTGCCTTACTGCTATTAGTATAACACAGCATGGAAAGATCTGCCTGCTGTTGTAACTCTTTTAAGGAAGTTTTTACACGGGGATCTAACCGTACATCAAATGATTGTGTATATACTTTACCGTTCACGGTAAGTACTGCAAAATATTTACCTGGCATAACCCAAGGGGATGTTGCTGCGGGTGCTGTGTTTTTGGCTATGGCAGCTATTGGAAATGAAGGGGTATTGCTAAGCGGTGCATAATGCATATCCCATAAAAACCGGTGAGCGCCTGCGTTGGCAGATAAGATCTGCTGAGGTCTGATCCAGTACATGGGTACATTTACAGGTGGCATTTCATACGGTAAATCGGTACTGCTGTATTTTCTTACCAGGTTTCCGGCCAGATCCTTTATTTCCAGCGTAACCGTTCCGCCAGCCGGCTGATTCAGGTAATAATCAATGATTGCCCCATCGGGTGGATTTTGCCCTGCTGGTTCTTCCGGAGGCAAAGGGGTATCTGTATTCATATTCCATCTAACCCTTGTTGCCGTTTGTGGTTTGTACAAAACAACTGATGCAGGACTAACCTGGAAAGAGATTGTGAGTGGGTTACCCGATGATCCGATCAATGTGGTGAAGGAAGATCCAACAACAAAGGGATTACTCTTTGCCGGCTCAGAAAGATTTGTATATGTG
>CALPNW020000150.1 GCA_943325035.2 Sphingobacterium thalpophilum
CCAATACCTCAATGGCCTCCTTGTATTTCCGGAGACGAAGAAAAGCGTCTCCCATATTCCGGTAGGCATAATCAAACTTATCATCGATAGCCACTGCATACTGGTAAGCATCAATAGATTTTTCATACAGTTTGATACCCTGAAAGGAAGCCGCCAGATTAAACCAGGCAAGTTCACTAAAAGGATGTTCTTCAATGAGTTGCTGATGCCACCGGATACTTTCTTCATTTCTGCCGGTAAAATCGGTCCAGAAACAAATTTTATAGAGTGCTTCCTCATTGGTGGGATCCTCTTCCAGAATGAGCTTCAGGCAATCAAATACCTTATCGAACTCTTCATAGTCATCATACACATCGGCCAGTTCAAAGAGCAGGTCCAGCCGCTCTTCCCCTTCAAATAATCCCAATGCTGCTTCGAGTAGTTCAACCGCTCTGGCCTGCTGGTCTAAAGCCAGATACGCATCTGTTTTCAGGATATAGAGATTCAGGTCTGTACTGTCGAACAACTCAGCAGTTTCAAGAATATGGAGTGCTTCCTGGTATTTTCGGGTTGCCAGCAATAAATCTGCTTTTTTTATCATCAAACTGGCAGAATAAGGGAATTGTTCCAATGCAATTTCAGCAGCTTCCATTGCCGCTGGAATATTGTCCTTCTCGTCATAATAATCGATGATCCGTTCAAAAGCATCTTCCTCCAGAAAACTATGGGTTCTGCCATGCCTGAGGTTCTGGTACTGAATGATCAGCTCCTTTAACTCTTCACGGTCTTCTCTGTAGGGATTCTCTCGCATTGTTCGATTGTAATTCTAATTTAACCTAATAATTGGAACTTTTATGGATTTTTATCAATTTTTAGGCCATTTTTTGCAATTGTTAATAAAAATAAAAAATTTGAGTAACTATTAATATCCCTAACTTTGATGCGTGAAGAAACGCATTTCCTATAGAAAGTATATAATGTTGGCAGCGCTGCTCATGGGCAGCTTGCAGCTTACTTATGCTGCATTCTCCTTTACCGGAATCGTTGACGACAAAACCCGCAACAACAAATACTCCCTTCGCAGCCTTAATAATTTTGCTAAAAAGGGCTTATCCCTCAATGCAATAAAATCCAATCTGCAATACAGAGGTATTCAGATACCATCGAATGCTACAACTATTGTAAATAATGAGGTTAACAGCATGTTGCAGTATGGAAACGGCAACACCACTTATATCTATCCCTACAAATTCAAGGTGAAGGTTCCTAAGTTCAAAACACCCCAGCCCAACCGCTAATTCAGCAATCTGTATCCACTTGTTGGTATGTCAAATTTAGAAGCCTGAACAGGGTTCAGGTTAATTTTTGTAGCCGTATAAGTAATCTTTTGCCCTCCCCCTTCACTTGCCTCATATTCAAGTACAAAACCAGGAATATCTTTAAACTGGTATTCAAAATCCCTGACAGATGGCGCAATGGCAGTGGCATAAAATACGACGAACTGACTGCCATTTTGTAACCTGATCAGTGCTTTTTTACATTCATATCCCAGAATAGTCTTTGTGTCGTTGAGATAAGTGATGGCCATTCCATTGTAAATGTTGTTTTGTAAAACCCAGGCCTTGTTGTCTAATCTGGTCATGAATTTATTAGCTCCCAGCTCCCGGAGAATTACCACATTACCTGCACTTTTATCAAAAATGATCGTTTGCAAAAAAGAGGTGCTCACCAGATCAACCCTGCTATCATTGCCTTTTATATAAACCGTTTTGGAACTAGACCTGAGCAGATCCATAGATTCTTTGTTCTGCTGGCCGGCAGAGTCTGTATGAAGGCTGTAACTCACCGTACATTCCGACACAACACGGGTTTGAGCATCAGCACCATTGATTGTGTATACAAGTAGTATCAGAAACATCAGCTTTTGCATGTTCAAACAATTTGCGTAATTAAAAAAACCCTTCCGTTTAAGGAAGGGTTTAAAGTTATAAACTATTTTTTATTGGTTTTGCTTTTCAGATCCTGTACCTTTTTCTGACTGTCCATCATCTGCTCGTAGCGTTCCTGCCACTTGCTTTTTGTTTTAGGTGCCTTTCGCTTCTGGTCGATTTTAGCGAGGATCTTATCATGGTCAATTATATAATTCTGAATCACAAACTGCAACAACAGTGTAATGATATTTGACACTGTATAATACCAGGTTAATGCAGAAGGAAGGCTGTTGAAAATGAACAACAGCATAAAAGGAAATATATATGGCATGTACTTCAATGCAGGATTATCCTGTGTTGGTGTCATGCTCATATTATAGATAGAGATCACAAAACTGGTAATAACTGCAGTAATGGTAAACAAACTGATATGGTCTCCCATCCCCGGTATTGAAAACGGAAGTGTTGCAATAGAATCATAAGAAGACAGATCCTTGCTCCATAAGAATTCCTGGCCTCTTAATGAAAGATTGGAGTTAAAGAAACTGTAAAGCGCAAAGAAGATCGGAATCTGTAACAATGCCGGTATACAACCTCCCAGCGGATTTACACCTGCTTCCCTGAAGAGTTTCATTTGTTCCATTGCAAATCCCTGCTGATCATCCCCGAATTTCTTCTTCAGGGTATCCAGCTCAGGACGCATTGCTTTCATTTTGGCACCACTCAGGTAACTGCTGTAGGTCAGCGGCGCTGTAACCAAACGAATGAATAATGTCAGCAACAAAACAACCCATCCGTAATTTTTCACAAACCCTGCAAAAAAGTCGAACACATTCATAATGATGTACTTATTGATCGGACGGACAAAAGAGTACATATCTCTTCCGAGATTAACAATCTTATCCATTTCAGGAGCCTGCTTGCTCAACAGCTTGTACTCACTTGGTCCGATAAAAAACTGGAATGGTATGCTTACAGAAGAGCCCGCAGGCACTTTCATTTGTAATGAAGTGGTTGCGCTTGCAAGGTCACTTGAGCTATCTGTTTTTCTGGCCCATGTAACATCTCCGCTGCTAAAGCCATTTGGAGCAATAAAAGTGCTGTTGAAGAATTGCTGAACAACACTTACCCATTGAACCGGCTTTTCAAACTTATGTTCGGTTTTAGAAGAAATGTAATCGAAGGAATTGTCTTCTGAGAAACAGATATTAGAAACCTGTCTTTCATACACGGCTGTACGCTCCATTTGAGTGGTGGAAACAGTCCAGTTGAAATTCAATGCCCCGTTGGTCAGCAGCTGATCTGCACCATTCATCACCAGCTTCCAGTCTATCTTGTAACTATCCTGCTTAATAATAAATTCATGGACTACCTTCTGACCGCTTGCTGCATCAATGGTAAAACGAACAATCTGGCTGCTATCCGATCCGCGCTCAACTACACCTGCAGAAAAGAACAGGGTTTCTGATCCTGCAGACTGACCTGCTGAAGTATTGATCCGGTAACTGATCGTACTTTTATCTGCAAGAACCACAGGCTTACCTGTAGCACCAACCTTGTATTTCTTTAACTGAACACTTTTTATCTGTGCCCCTTTATTGGTAAAAGTTACCGCCATCACCTCATTCTCTACTGTTACTGTTTGTTCTGTTCCCACTGCAGCACTGGTAAAATTACCCGCAGCGGCAACCCTTACAGCAGTGTCTCTTTTTAATGAATCCAATCTGGCAGCAACAGTATCCTGCACTATTATTTTAGCAGCAGCTACTTTTGCAAGAGAATCTTCATCATGCTGCTTCATTTTAAGTACAGCAGATTGCTGCTGACTGGTGAACCAGAAATACAAAAGAAACAATGCACCAAGCAGCACAAAACCTATGACCGAATTCTTGTCCGTCTTCATACTCAATTTTATTGAGCGGCAAAGGTAGTATTTGCAGTGACAATTGAACGCATACTGCCCGAATCTGGTTAAAATACCTGTAAAATGACCAACAGAAGGGGAAATACACAAAAAACGAGCATTTTTCTGCTTCCTGCCACCCGCCATTCCGCTCATTCTTCCCGGATATTTGTATTCACCCTGTTAGCCCTTCCTTTACAATCAGAAAAAGTTGTAAAAATTAAGCCCCGGCAGAAAAAATCTGCCGGGGCTTTCGGATCACTTCAGGGCAATCTTAATGAATTTATTAACCATTCAGTGATAAAAGAACTTAAATCACCGCATCTTTTAAAGTGGAGGATTTTAATGAACTTTTCTGATCATTGTATTTTTTAGCAGCATCAATAAATCCTACAAATAAAGGTGCCGGACTTTCTACCGTACTTTTTAATTCGGGGTGATATTGTACACCAATAAAGAAAGGATGGTTGGGTAATTCAATGATTTCCACCAACCCGGATTCCGGATTTTTTCCGCTCGCAACCATTCCTGCTGCGAGGTACTGATCGAGGTAATCATTATTAAATTCATAACGATGTCTGTGCCTTTCCGAAATCATGGTTGTTCCATAGATCTGATGTGCCAGTGTTCCTTCCATAATTTCACATGGGTAGGATCCTAAACGCATAGTACCTCCCATCATTTTGATCTTCTTTTGCTCCTCCATCATATTGATCACCGGATGACTGGTATTGGCATCCATTTCAACAGAATGCGCATCTTTCAAACCAAGCACATTTCTGCCGTATTCTATTACTGCCATCTGCATTCCCAGACAAATACCAAAGAAAGGCATACCATGTTCTCTGGCGTATTCAACTGCTATAATCTTTCCTTCAATTCCACGGCGGCCAAATCCGGGAGCAACCAGTAATCCATCAAAACTCTGCAGCTTTTCCGCAACATTTTCATCGGTGATGAATTCACTGTGTACATTCACTACCTGTACTTTTACTTCATTCATAGCACCGGCATGCACAAAACTTTCCAGTATTGATTTATACGCATCCTGAAGTTCAATATATTTTCCGATTAAACCAATCGTAACCTTACTCTTAGGATATTTCAATTTATCCAGAAAGCCTTTCCATTTTTCGAGATTGGGTTCACCATAATTGGTGATATTCATTTTTTTCAGACAGATAAGGTCTAATTTTTCCCGCATCATAAAAAGTGGTACTTCATAAATAGTACTTGCATCCATGGCCTCTATGACTGCGTCCTGTTTTACATTACAGAACAAGGCAATTTTCCGTTTAATATCATTATTCAACGGATGCTCCGTTCTGCAAACCAGAATATCGGGATGCACGCCTGTTTCACTCAGCATTTTAACACTGTGCTGGGTTGGCTTTGTTTTGAGTTCTTTGGCGGCATTCAGATAAGGTATCAGTGTGAGGTGAACCACCATCACATCCTCTTCCGGCAATTCCCACTGTAACTGGCGGACTGCTTCAATAAAAGGCAGACTCTCAATATCGCCAACCGTTCCTCCTATCTCCGTTAAAACAACATCGTATTTATTGTCCTGGCCCAATAACAGCATTCGTCTTTTGATCTCATCGGTAATATGAGGAACAACCTGAACCGTTTTACCCAGAAAATCACCTGCTCTTTCCTTGTTGATAACAGTCTGGTATATCCTGCCTGTGGTAACATTATTGGCCTGTGTGGTAAATATATTCAGGAATCTTTCATAATGCCCGAGATCCAGATCCGTTTCCGCACCATCTTCTGTAACATAACATTCCCCGTGTTCATACGGATTCAAAGTACCGGGATCAACGTTGATATATGGATCAAATTTCTGAATGGTTACTTTCAACCCTCTCGCCTGCAATAATTTAGCAAGAGATGCTGCAATAATTCCTTTACCTAAGCTGCTTGTTACTCCACCTGTAACAAATATATATTTGGCCATAATCGGGTTATTTTCTGGTCGATCAAAACAATAGATTATACTCCCGTAGGGGAAGCATATCAAAAACAATAAAAAGACCTTGAATGTTGAACTGAAATAGTTCTGAGGTCATACAAACCTACATGAAAAAATCTATCCGGAAAAATAGTCCGGAGTAAATAAACAATCCTATGGGAAAAGTGTTAATTGAACGTGTACATCTTTTAATAAACAAATATGAAAAAAATATTTCTGGTCCTGTTTTCCGCCTTTTGTGTAGCTGCCATCTGGGGATATACCTATAAAACACCGGCTCCGCCAATTTTGACCCCGGATTGTTATGAATCCTGCTACAGCGGGGATATCAGAGACCAGTTCAGAACGGAGGCAATGACCCCTGCCTTTGCCGCAATGCATGAAAATCCAGCGCCTTTTGAACTGGAAAATGCTACCGGATCTGCCATCAGCTTTGCAGCTGCCGATGGAACGGAGGCAAAGGGGTATCTTATTAAAAGCAGAAAAAAAACCAGGAATTGGATTTTTGTAATACAGGAATGGTGGGGATTGAACGATTACATCAAGAGAGAAGCAGAAAAACTTGCGGCAGAACTGGGAGATGTAAATGTGCTGGCAATTGACATGTACGATGGAAAAGTAGCTGCTACTGCAGACAGTGCCATGAAACTGATGAGAGGAACTGTTACCGTACGTTTAGAAAATATCATCAAGGCCTCTATCAATTATGCGGGGACTGATGCAAAGATTTTTACGATTGGATGGTGTTTTGGCGGTATGTGGAGCTTACAGAGCAGTTTACTGGCAGGCAAACAGGCCGCAGGTTGTGTAATGTATTATGGCCGTCCGGAAAATAACCTGGAAAAATTAAAAACCCTGAACTGTGAAGTGATCGGTTTCTTTGGCAACAAAGACCAGAGCCCAACTCCGGCAGTGGTCAACCAGTTTGAGTTGGATATGTCTGCAGCGGGTAAAAAGATAGTGACCTATAAATATGAAGCTGGTCATGGATTTGCCAACCCGAGCAACCCCAGCTTTAATAAGGAAGCAACGGAAGACTCCCATAAAAAGACCATTGAATTTTTAAAGGCAAGGTTGTAAAACACCCCCAAAACTTGCTACATTAGCATTAGTAAATATTGTTATGTATAAAGTAGCTATTATATTAATTAGTGTTTTGCTGGATTGTGCTGCAATTGCACAATCGCCAAGAACAGTAAATAATCCGATAGTTACAAGTGGCGCTTTTCTGAATGCCAGAGAAGTAGGTGATCCTTCATTGACCAATGAAAAGAATTTTTCACCCTCTCCATCTTCAGGAAAGTCCAGTACCGCCGCCTTAAACGAACTCAATAGCAATGGCATTCTGGTTTACAGTAGCGGATTTCAAATGGCCGTTTTAAACCCTTCCTTACTGTACACAGATACCATCC
>CALPNW020000151.1 GCA_943325035.2 Sphingobacterium thalpophilum
ATCCGCCAACAGTGCATTTATCGATAGCCCGCTGAAAGGCAAAGTGAAAGGCATTATTAACAAAGGAAAATTTTACAGCAACTAAACAATAATTATGAAAGTGAATATCATTAATGAAGGAGCCAAATTTGGTTTAATCTGTGGACTTATTGCAATTCTGCTGATGTTTGGTAGCTGGACCGCCGGCATTACTATATTTACCACCGTTCAGTTCTACTCGGCATTTGCCCCTTACATGATTGGCATTCTCCTTTTTGGAGGGTTTCAGCTCAGGAAACAAAATGGCGGATACCTGAGTTTTGCTGAAGCGCTGAAATTTAATTTTCTGGCCTATGTGGTGGCAGCTGTTCTGATTGCCGTTTCTATTTATATTCTGTATAATATACTGGATAAGGACCTCACCCAGAAATCGGCCCAGATTGCAATGGAAAAAACCAGACAGCTCATGGAGAAAATGGGGTCTAGCGACGAGGATATTGAAAAAGCTATGAAAAATTCCGCAGTAAGCATGCAGGAAACAGGTTTCAAAAAAATATTCCTGGGAACCGGCTTAGGCCTGATCTGGGATTTTGTGAAAGCAATGCTGCTTTCTCTGGTAGTTAAGAAAGAACTAAAATTTGAAGATCAATAATCAGGCATGAATTTATCTATAGTTATTCCATTGTTAAATGAGGAAGAATCGCTTCCTGAACTCTGCGCCTGGATTGAACGCGTGGTTACCAGCCATCATTTATCGTATGAGGTATTACTGATGGATGATGGTAGCACCGATAACAGCTGGGAAGTCATTCAAACAATTGCACAGCAAAATGCTGCTTTTAAAGGCATCAAATTTCAACGAAATTATGGAAAGTCCGCCGCTTTGAATGAAGGGTTTAAAGCAGCCGAAGGCGATGTGATCATCACAATGGATGCCGATATGCAGGATTCTCCTGATGAAATTCCGGCACTCTACAAAATGATTATGGAAGATGGATATGATATGGTGAGCGGCTGGAAAAAAATCCGTTACGACAATACCCTTACTAAAAACATTCCTTCTAAATTATTCAATGCGGTTGCAAGAAAAAGTTCGGGTATACAACTGAACGACTTTAATTGCGGATTGAAGGCCTATCGCAAAAAAGTGGTGAAATGCATTGAGGTATTTGGAGAAATGCATCGCTACATACCCATACTGGCCAAGTGGAGCGGGTTTAAAAAGATTGGCGAAAAAGTAGTAGAACACCGCCCCAGAAAATATGGTACCACCAAATTTGGATGGACCAGATTCATCAACGGATTTCTGGATCTGGGTACCATTATGTTCCTGGGGAAATTCGGCAAAAGGCCCATGCAGTTTTTTGGATTATACGGAACCCTCTTCTTTATGGTAGGTCTCTGTTCCAGCCTATACCTGGTTATTGCCAAAATCCTTAACCCGGAAGTGGCGCTTACCAACAAACCTTTTTTCTTTATCGCTCTGGCAACCATGGTCATTGGTATGCAATTATTTCTTACCGGTTTTATAGCAGAACTGATTTCCAGAAATGCAGTGGAACGAAATGTGTATCTGATAGAAGACAAACTGGGTATTACTGGCTAATTCAATCCTACGCATGAAACAAGAGCTGATACTCATTGGAACTACCTGGCCATTCAGAGGTGGTGGAATAGCCTCCTTCAATGAAAGACTTGCAAGGGCATTTCAGGAACAGGGATATAAAGTAACGATCTATACTTTCACCGTTCAATATCCTTCTTTTTTATTTCCGGGCAAATCGCAATACAGTAATACCCCGGCTCCTGCAGATCTGGATATCCACGTAAGCATCAACTCTGTTAATCCATTGAACTGGATTAAAATAGGAAGAATCATCCGCAATAAAAAAGCCCCGATTGTGCTGGTAAGATACTGGCTTCCTTTTATGGGTGCCTGCCTTGGCACTATGCTGAGAATTATAAAAAAGAATGGGGTGTCGCGCATTATCTGCATTGCAGACAACATCATTCCCCATGAAAAAAGACCGGGAGATGCTGCATTAACCAGGTATTTTGTTCGGCCGGTAGATGCTTTTATTACCCTCAGTAAAAAAGTAGCCATCGACCTTCAACAGTTCAGCAATAAAAAAGCGATTACGGTACAGCATCCGCTGTATGATCATTTCGGAGCAATCATGAACAAGGCCGATGCCAGAAAAAAAATTGGCCTGCCTGCCAGCGGACGGATCATTCTTTTCTTTGGATTTATCCGGAAATACAAGGGGCTGGACCTTTTGCTGGAGGCCATTTCTATCCTACGGAACGAACAAAAAAACCATCCTGAATTTGAGCTGCCCAAACTGATGATTGCCGGCGAATTTTACGGAGAAGAAAAAATATATACCGATCTCATCCGCTCTCTGGATATTGCCGGTTCCATTTATCCGTTTACGCAGTTCATTCCTGATAACGAAGTACAGTATTACCTGAATGCCTGTGATTTTGTAATACAGCCTTACAAACAGGCCACCCAAAGCGGGGTAACTCCCCTTGCCTATCACTTCGAAAAACCAATGCTCGTTACCAACGTGGGTGCATTGCCGGATATGGTGCTCGAAGACCAAAGCGGAATTGTTTGTGAACCAACCGCCGAAAGCATTGCAGCAGGCATCAAAAAATTGTACGAATTAGGTGAGGATCATTTTTTGTTTCACCTTCGTAACCAGAAGAAAAAATACAGCTGGGATATCCTTACAAAAGCCATCGAATTGCTGGCAACCACTAAATAAAATCAGCATGAATAACCGCATACAGACAATTATAGGCGCTTCCATTGAAGTGAAGCAGGCTATTTTATCGGATGAACCCATTCAGCATACACTCGGGCAGATCATTATTGCCGTTACCGATTCATTTAAGAGCGGGCATAAAGTAATGTTTTGCGGCAACGGTGGCAGCGCTGCAGATGCGCAACATCTTGCTGCTGAATTTTCTGGCCGGTTTTATAAAAACAGAAGAGCATTGCCTTCCGATGCATTGCATTGCAACAGTTCCTACCTCACTGCGGTAGCCAACGATTACAGCTATGATGAGATATATGCCCGGCTGGTAGATGGTACTATGGAAAAGGGAGATGTGCTGATTGGCCTTACCACTTCGGGGAACTCTCCCAATATTGTAAAAGCATTTGAAGTTGCCAGAGAAAAGGGAATTACCACCGTGGGCTTTACAGGAAGTACCGGCGGACAACTGAAATCAGTAAGTGACTACTTATTAAACGTTCCCTCCAATACCACACCGCGTATTCAGGAAAGTCATATTCTGTTAGGACATATTATTTGTGAACTGGTAGAAGATGCCCTATTTTAAAAAGCATGTTTAATTTAAATTCAATTGACCGGGGGTGGACTGTTTTCTTAGACCGTGATGGTGTAATTAATCATGAAAAAGAGAATGATTATATATTGAACTGGGAAGAGTTTAAGTTTTACGATGAAAGCCTTGCTGCCATTCCCCTGCTGAATCAATGTTTTAACAGAATTATAGTTGCCACCAATCAGAAAGGCATTGGCAAGGGTGTAATGCCCCTGTCTGCCTTACAGGCCATCCACCACAATATGCTCCAGCGCATTGAAATTGCCGGCGGGAAAATAGACCGGATTTATTTCTGCCCCGATCTGGAAGATAATTCGCCCAACCGAAAGCCCCAGCATGGCATGGCATTGAAAGCCCAGCTGGACTTTCCGGAAATAGACTTCTCCAAAAGTATTATGGTAGGCAACCGGATGAGCGATATGAAATTTGGAAGAAATGCAGGTATGCACACTGTTTTTCTGGCCACTACACACCCCGAAACGCCCTTTCCCGATCCGCATATAGATCTGCGGTTCACCAACCTGCTGAGCTTTGCAGAAGCTTGCCTGGATACAATAAAATCATAAATTTTCTTTCGTACTCAGCAATTGTATCGTTTCAACGTAAATTGTTTTGTTTCAACCTAAATTGTTTTGTTTCAACGTAAATTGCTTTCAATGATGCGCAAACTACTTTCCGGTATTTTTTTGATAATGACCTTTTCCGTATCTGCACAAATAAAAGCAGATCAGATCCGGCTGAGTGCAATGGAACAGGAACTGAGTGTATTTGCCAATAATATCCTGAATGCAGACGATGTGGAAGACAGGCTGAGGGCAGACAGTTTTTTTACCAGAAACCTGGTTCATGCGCTTAAAACACCCTACTCCTTTCATCATCCATTCGATTCGCTGAAAACAATTTCCAGGCTGTATGCGCCAGACAGCAGTTTCAGGATCATCACCTGGCAATTAATGAAAGACTTCTCTTATTATCGTTATAAAGGGGCGATACAGCTGAATACCAAAGATGGTTCTTTACAACTAATCCCGTTGTATGATGTGTCGGATTTTACCGGCAACCCGGTAGACTCTGTAAGAAACAACGAAAACTGGATTGGCGCGGTGTATTATAACATCATCCAGAAAAAATACAACAACAAAAATTATTACACTTTACTGGGCTATGATGAAAATGATGCGAGGAGTACCAAGAAATGGATTGAAGTACTCACTTTCGACAGCAATAAAAAACCGGTATTCGGAGGACGTTATTTCAGTTATCCCAATGATCCATTTAAGCCAGCCCAGCCTGCCTATAGATTCTGTCTGGAATTTAAAAAAGAGGCCAACGCTAAATTGAATTACGATCCGGAACTGAACCAGATCATTTTTGCAAAGCTGGTAAGTGAAACCGGCGAAGTCAGTAAAAAACATACCCTTGTTCCTTATGGCACCATCGAGGGATTCAGGTGGGACATGGGAAAATGGATATTTACACCGGCTCAGGACCGTTAATGATCCGCACGTGTTAGCGCACTTCAGCTGGTTTAGCGTGAGCTAAATATCATTATAGTGTTAGTATGGTATTCGTTTGGCGTTAGTCTGGTATTAGTCTAGTTTTAATACTGCCAGAAATGCTTCCTGCGGTATTTCTACATTACCGATCTGACGCATCCGTTTTTTACCCTCTTTTTGTTTTTCGAGCAACTTACGTTTACGACTGATGTCTCCACCATAACACTTGGCAGTTACATCTTTTCGCATAGCGCTGATACTTTCACGTGCAATCACTTTTGCACCAATGGCTGCCTGAATGGCTATCTGAAACTGTTGCTTTGGAAGCAACTCTTTTAATTTTTCACACAATTTTCTGCCAAATTCCTGCGCACGGCTTCTATGGATCAATGCACTCAATGCATCTACTTTTTCATTGTTCAGCAGAATATCCATTTTCACAATATCCGCATCCCTGTTATCTATCGGGGTATAATCAAAAGAAGCATATCCTCTGGTAGAACTTTTCAGTTTATCGTAAAAATCGAAAACGATTTCTGTTAACGGCATTTCAAAGATCAGTTCAACCCTTGTTGGTGTTAAGTAACTCTGATTAATCAAAATTCCCCGCTTACCCAAACAGAGTGTCATGATATTACCGATATAATCCGGCAAGGTGATGATCTGTGCCTTGATGAATGGTTCTTCTATCCGGTCTATTTTAACCGGATCAGGCATTTCTATCGGGTTATTCACCTGAATTTTTTGTCCGCGGGTAGTATAGGCGTTGAAGCTTACGTTTGGTACCGTAGTAATTACGGTTTGATTGAACTCCCGCTCCAGGCGCTCCTGTATAATTTCCATATGCAGTAAACCCAGGAATCCGCAACGGAATCCAAAGCCAAGTGCCTGCGATGTTTCCAGTTCAAAAGTCAGGGAAGCATCGTTGAGCTGAAGCTTGTCCATACAATCACGCAACTCTTCGAACTGATCGGTTTCTACCGGAAAAATTCCCGCAAAAACCATTGGTTTCACTTCCTCAAATCCATGGATCATTGGTCCCGGATTGTTGGCAAGTGTAATGGTATCTCCTACTTTAACTTCTTTGGCATTTTTAATTCCGGTAATGATATAACCCACATCTCCTGCACTTACTTCAGGCTTTGGTGTCATGGTTAATTTCAATACCCCCACTTCATCGGCATTATAGTCTAAGCCAGAAGCAACAAAACGGATTTTGTCTCCCTTCTTTAATGTACCATTCAGAATTCTGTAATAAATAATAATTCCCCGGAAACTGTTGAATACACTGTCGAATATGAGTGCCTGCAACGGTGCATCTACATTACCCTTGGGTGCAGGAATTCTTTCGATGATTGCCTGCAGAATCTCTTCGATACCTATGCCAGACTTTCCGCTGGCCAGTAAAATGTCTTCCTGCTTGCAGCCGATCAAATCGATGATCTGGTCTGTTACTTCCGGAATTTTAGCTCCGTCCATATCAATCTTATTGATCACCGGAATTATTTCGAGGTTATTTTCGATTGCCAGATAAAGGTTACTGATGGTTTGTGCCTGAATACCCTGTGAGGCATCTACCAGCAATAAAGCTCCTTCACAGGCTGCCAGCGCACGGCTCACTTCATAACTGAAGTCTACGTGGCCGGGTGTGTCTATGAGATTTAACACATACACCACATCCTTGTACGTATAGTTAATCTGAATGGCGTGGCTCTTAATGGTAATACCTTTTTCCCGCTCCAGGTCCATATCATCCAGTACCTGGTTCATCATATCGCGCTCTCCAATGGTTTTGGTATGTTCCAGCAGCCTGTCTGCCAATGTACTTTTACCATGGTCAATATGCGCTATAATACAAAAATTCCTAATCTGCTTCATAAGGCGGCAAAGATAGGCTGTATGGCTATATGGTGCTAAATTTGCAGACATGATGTTTACAGAAACCGGAATAGATATCCCCAAAGCAGCCAAATTGCTTCAAAACAATGAGCTGGTAGCCATTCCTACCGAAACCGTATACGGGCTTGCCGGCAATGCTTTGAGCGAAACAGCTGTAGCCAAAATTTATGCTGCTAAAAACAGACCTTCGTTTAACCCGTTGATCCTGCATCTGTCGGGTATCGACCAGATTGAACGGTACGCTTACGCAGATGAAACCAGCCTTTTACTGGCCCGTTCCTTTATGCCCGGACCGCTTACCCTTTTACTTCCCAAGAAAAATACAGTACCGGATATTACTACTGCCGGCAGCAATAAAGTAGCGGTAAGGGTACCCAACCATCCGATCACCCTGGCAGTATTAGCCATGCTTGATTTTCCCTTAGCCGCACCAAGTGCCAACCCCTCGGGGTACATCAGTCCTACGG
>CALPNW020000152.1 GCA_943325035.2 Sphingobacterium thalpophilum
GAGGGGTTTTTGCATTGGGGATGAATAGAATCAGCCACTGCTCTAAAAGGTTTGCAGCGCATATTCTTTGGAGGTTCCTGGTCTTTCAGTGAAAGAGAGGGGTTTTTACATTGGGGATGAATAGAATCAGCCACTGCTCTAAAAGGTTTGCAGCGCATATTCTTTGGAGGTTCCTGGTCTTTCAGTGAAAGAGAGCTTTCGGTGAAAGACAGTTTTTGCATTGGGGATAAAGAGAATCAGCCACTACTTTAAAAGGTTTGCAGTGGATATTCTGTGGAGGTTCCTGGCCTTTCAGTGAAAGAGAGCTTTCGGTGAAAGACAGTTTTTGCACTGGGAGGTGTGCTTAATCTGATAAAAATATTCCCGAAGAAAGAAGTCGGCAGCTGCAATCAGATATAGAATAAATTAAATATGATGCTAATTTTTGTGGAAAAACAAATCAATTTCAGGGAAAATGAAAAAAATATACCCAAAAAGCCAAAAAAAGTCTCAAAATAATTAGAAAAAACTTGTCTATTCAATTTCAGCTCCTTACCTTTGCAACCCCAACGTAAAAATTGGTCTTTGGCTATGTCTCAACGAATCAGAATTAAATTACAATCTTACGACCACAATCTGGTAGATAAATCTGCAGAAAAGATCGTAAAAACAGTACGTAGTACAGGTGCAGTAGTAACAGGACCTATTCCTTTGCCTACTCACAAGAGAATTTTCACTGTATTGCGCTCACCACACGTGAATAAGAAAAGTCGTGAACAGTTCCAGTTAGCTACGCACAAGCGTCTGATGGATATCTACACTTCTTCTTCCAGAACTGTGGATGCATTGAGTAAGCTGGATCTTCCATCAGGTGTGGAAGTAGAAATCAAGGCTTGATAAATGCCCGGCCCTTTAGGGGGTAGGGTTAGTTCTTATAAAATATTTTCATCTGTCAATCATACTTCTGGTGTGAGAAAACAGCTCTGAGTAAACTAGAAATCATTCTTCAACTCCTCTTAAGGGATAGCAGAATGGATAACATATAAACAGGCCCTTCGAGGTTTGTTTACTACCGGTACTTCCTCTTCCCCAGTAAAATGGGAGAAAACAACGGAAAAGGTCGGTAGCAAACAAGGATTGAATCCCGCTTCATCGGCGGGATGTCCTGACAACCATGCGGGGGCATAAACCGCAAAACGATGAAAGGAATTATTGGTAAAAAACTCGGGATGACCAGCATCTTCGCTGCTGATGGCAAGCAAACAGCTTGTACTATCATTGAAGCTGCTCCAAATACCGTTACACAGATCAAAACACAGGAAACCGATGGTTATACTGCTGTTCAATTAGGATTCGGCGACAAGAAAGAAAAACACGCTACAAAGGCCGAAATCAATCACTTCGCAAAAGCACAAACTGCTGCTAAGAAATTCGTTAAAGAATTTCGTAACTATTCCATAGAAAAGAATTTAGGCGACACTATCACTGTTGACATCTTCGAAGAAGGTGACAGCGTTGAAGTTGTTGGTACTACAAAAGGAAAAGGTTTCCAGGGTGTTGTAAAACGCCATGGTTTCTCTGGTGTGGGTGAAGCTTCTCACGGTCAGCATGACCGTTCACGTGCTCCCGGTTCTATTGGTGGTTCTTCTTATCCTGCAAGAGTATTTAAGGGTATGAGAATGGCTGGTCGTATGGGTGGAGACCGTGTTAAGATGAAAGGTTTGAAAGTGATTAAAATATTTCCTGAAAAGAACTATATTCTGATCAGTGGCTCTGTGCCAGGTCATAACGGTTCTATCGTTTTAATCCAGAAATAATCACCCGTTTAACTGAACGATTAACAGAAAGATCATGCAAGTAGATGTATTAGATATAAAAGGACAGAAAACCGGCAGAACGGTTGAATTACCACAGGACATTTTTGGTATCGAGCCAAATGACCACGTAATCTACCTGGCCGTGAAGCAATATCTTGCTGCACGCCGCTCCGGAACACATAAGGTTAAAACCCGTGCTGAAGTGCAGGGTGCAAGCCGCAAGTTACACAAGCAGAAAGGAACCGGTGGTGCCCGTAAAGGTAATATCCGTAACCCTTTATACAAGGGTGGTGGTACAATCTTTGGACCAAAACCGCATTCTTACGATTTCAAATTGAACCGTAAGGTGAAGGACCTCGCTAAGATCTCTGCTTTAAGTCACAAAGCAAAAGACAGTGCAATCATCGTAGTAGAAGAAATTACAATGGCTACCCCAAAAACCAAGCAATTGGTGGAGATCATGGCTAACCTGAAAGTTTCTGATAAGAAAGCGCTGATCGTATTACCGGAATACAATGATAATCTTTACTTAAGCACACGTAACGTTCCAAATGTTGCCAGTACTTTACTGGCTGATATTAACACTTACGATATCATGAATGCGGATGTTTTGGTTATCACAGAAAATACTGCTAAAATCTTTGCTGAAGACGAAGCAGAAGTAGTAGCCTAATTTAAGTAACGTTTCAACAATACAAAATGAGACAGTCAGAAATTTTAATAAAGCCGATCTTAACAGAAAAGGCAAACGCCCAGCAGGAATCTTTGAGAAGATATGCTTTCAGAGTAGACCGCAGAGCAAACAAATTAGAGATCAAGAAAGCAATAGAAGACTTCTATGGTGTGAACGTCATTGATGTGAACACTGCTGTTGCTCCGGGAAAAAATAAGGCGCGTTATACGAAAGCCGGTTTTATCCAGGGTATGAAATCTGCTTACAAGAAAGCATTTGTAACTGTAGCAGAAGGCGAAACAATTGATCTTTACGCAAATATTTAATTTATAGCCGCGGAGCTGAAAAATCCGCATTAAACAAATAAGAAATGGCACTAAGAAAGTACAAACCAATTACAGCAGGTACACGTTGGAGAATTGGAAATGCTTATGCTGAAATCACCACTAACAAACCTGAAAAGAGTTTGTTGGAACCACAAAAGAACACTGCCGGACGTAACTTTCAGGGACGTCGTGTAATGCGCTACATGGGTGGTGGTAATAAGCAACATTATCGTATTATCGATTTTAAGCGTAATAAGAAAGATATAGCTGCTACAGTAGTATCTATTGAATACGATCCAAACCGTACTGCTTTTATTGCTTTAGTGCAATATACAGATGGTGAAAAAAGATACATCATTGCTCCTCAGGGCTTACAGGTTGGCGCAAGTGTAATTGCGGGTAACGAAGTGGCTCCTGAAATCGGAAATGCATTGTTGATGAAAAATATGCCTTTGGGTACAATGATTCACAACATTGAATTACAACCAGGACAAGGTGGTAAAATGGTAAGAAGTGCAGGTACTTCTGCTCAGTTAGCCAACAAGGAAGAAAAATACGCAGTATTGAAGATGCCTTCTGGTGAGTTGAGAAAAGTGTTGATTAACTGTTGCGCAACCGTAGGTGTTGTATCTAACAGTGATCATAACCTGGAAACTGCTGGTAAAGCTGGTAGAAATCGTTGGAAAGGTATCCGTCCCCGAGTTCGTGGTGTAGCCATGAACCCTGTAGATCACCCGATGGGTGGTGGTGAAGGTAGAGCTTCCGGTGGTCATCCAAGAAGCAGAACCGGTAAGTATGCAAAAGGTGAAAAAACACGTACCAGAGGAAAAGGAAGTGATAAATTAATCATCCAGCGCAGAGACGGAAAAAAACTGGCTAAGTAATTCACAAAGCCGGTTGACTAGTAAACAAATAAACTAATAGACCAGTAAACTAAAATAATTATGGGTCGTTCGATTAAAAAAGGTCCTTACGTAGACGCCAACTTAGAAGGTAAGATTGTTGCAATAAACGATGGCAAGGTTAAGAAGAATGTTATCAAAACCTGGAGTCGCCGCAGTACAATTACCCCTGATTTTGTGGGACATACTTTCGCCGTTCACAACGGTAACAAGTTCATCCCTGTTTATGTAACAGAATTCATGGTAGGTCATAAATTAGGTGAATTTTCTCCTACCAGAAACTTCAGAGGACACTCAGGAACTAAAAAATAAACAGTCTGGAGTAATAGAGAAGACAGAATAATTCTGATCCTATTTAAAATTCCGATCAAACAAAAAAGAAATGGAAGCAGTAGCTAAACTGAACAATTATCCAACAGGGCCCCTGAAAATGCGCCTGTTAGCCGATGTGATCCGTGGAATGGAAGTGGAGAAAGCCCTGGCTATTCTGGAACATCATCCTCAGCACAATGCCGTTCCATTGGCAAAATTGCTGAAGAGTGCAATCAGTAACTGGGAGCAGAAGAACAATGGCGCAAGTGCTGCAGACAGCAGTCTGTTAGTAAAAACTGTATTCGTTGACGGTGGAAGAGTACTAAAGCGTATGCGCCCTGCTCCTCAAGGTCGTGGTTACAGAGTACGTAAGCGCAGCAACCATGTAACATTAATCGTAGATTCTAAAACTAATTAGTAAAACCATTATATGGGTCAGAAAGCAAATCCAATTGGTAACAGGTTAGGCATCATCCGCGGATGGGACAGTAACTGGTATGGTAGTAAAAAAGACTACGCATCCAAACTGATCGAAGATCATAAGATCCGTACCTACCTGAGTGCCCGTATCAACAAAGGTGGTATCGCAAAGATTGTAATCGAGCGGACACTTGGTAAATTGATTGTAACGATTCATACATCCAAGCCGGGGATCATCATCGGTAAAGGTGGTGGAGAAGTTGACCGTATCAAGGAAGAACTTAAGAAGTTAACCGGTAAAGACGATGTTCAGATCAACATTCTGGAAATCCGTCGCCCTGAGCTGGACGCAACTATCGTAGGTGATACCATTGCACGTCAGATCGAGAACCGTATCAACTTTAAACGTGCTACTAAAATGGCCATTGCCTCTACACTCCGTATGGGTGCAGAAGGTATCAAGGTTAAATTAGCCGGTCGTTTGGGTGGATCTGAGATTGCCCGTAGCGAAGAGTTTAAACAAGGACGTACTCCATTACATACTTTCCGTATGGATATTGATTATGCCAATGTATTTGCTCAGACTGTTTACGGCAAGATCGGTATCAAAGTATGGATCTGTAAAGGCGAAGTACTTGGTAAACGTGAACTCAATCCAAACTTTGTTGGTGGAAAAAACGACATGAGTGACAGAAGAGATACCCGACCAGGTGGCGACGAAAGAAGACCAGGTGGTGACAGAAGAGACGACAGAAGAGGTGGTGGAAGAGGAGAGCGCAGAAATTAATAACAATCACAATTGGTAATTAGTAATAATTACAGTTAGAAATAACGAGGTCTACGGACCATCGACTAAAAAGCTAAGAAATGTTACAGCCGAAAAGAAGCAAACATAGGAAGCAGCAAAAAGGACGCATTCGCGAGGTGGCCAAGCGTGGTACTGCTATATCATTTGGATCTTATGCTCTCAAAGCACTGGAACCAATCTGGTTAACTAGCCGCCAGCTGGAATCTGCCCGTCAGGCAATGACCCGTGCTATGAAACGTGAAGGAAATGTATGGATCAGAGTTTTCCCTGATAAAATCATTACTCATAAGCCTGCAGAGGTGAGAATGGGTAAGGGTAAGGGTAACCCTGAATATTGGGCAGCTGTAGTTGAACCAGGTCGTATCATCTTCGAATGTGATGGTGTTACTGAAGAAGTTGCTAAAGAGGCAATGGGACTGGCAGCACAAAAATTACCAATTGCTACGAAGTTCATCGTAAGAAGAGATTTGCAAGCATAACCAAAAAAAGAAATTGCAATGGCTAATAAACAAACATACGAATTCAATAAAAACCTGAAAGATCTTACTGTTGTAGATCTGAAGGCTAAGATCCAGGAAGATCAGTTGAGATTAAAGAAACTGGAGTTTGCTCACGCAATCTCTCCTTTGGAAAATCCAATGAATATCCGCGGTCTTCGTAGAGATATCGCCCGTTTAAAAACGGAATTGAAGAAAAAAGAAATGGGTATTTAAACCATAAATCAAACACAATGGCTGAAAGAAATTTGCGCAAAACAAGGACAGGGATCGTTACCAGCGATAAAATGGATAAAACCATTACTGTTGCGATTGAAAGGAAAGTAAAACACCCTATCTACGGTAAATTCGTAAAGAAAACAACCAAGTTCCATGCTCATGATGAGAAGGGAGAATGCACCATCGGTGATGTTGTAAAAATCATGGAAACTCGTCCGCTTAGTAAAACAAAGCGTTGGAGACTGGTAGAAATAGTTGAGAAAGCGAAATAAGTTCCGGCAGTTGTTTTATTATACTGCGAACAAAGAATAGTTAAAACTGCTCAAAGCCAAAAGCCGAGAGCCCAAAGCTTAAATAAAATGATTCAGCAAGAAAGCAGATTAAACGTAGCTGACAATAGTGGTGCAAAAGAAGTTCTTTGTATCAGAGTACTGGGTAACAGCGGTCAGGATTATGCAAAAATCGGCGACAAGATTGTTGTCACGATTAAAGATGCAATTCCAGCGGGCGGTGTTAAAAAAGGAACAATATCTAAAGCAGTTATTGTTCGTACTAAAAACAAGCTTCGCAGAAAAGATGGTTCTTATATCCGTTTTGATGATAACGCAGTTGTGTTGTTGAACAATTCTGATGAGCCACGCGGTACACGTATATTCGGACCAGTAGCAAGAGAGTTGCGCGATGCAGGTTACATGAAGATTATTTCTCTTGCACCTGAAGTATTATAAAAAAAGCTAAAAGCTAAATAAAATGAGTACAAGATTTAAAGCCAAATTCAGCATCAAAAAAGGTGACACCGTTGTGGTAATTACCGGTGATGACAAGGATTTGAAAAAGCCACGGAAAGTGCTGGAAGTGATTGTTGATAAAGGACGTGTAGTTGTTGAAGGCGTGAACATTGTTACCAAACACACTAAACCATCTGCACAGAACACTAAAGGTGGTATTGTAAAAGTTGAAGCTCCGATCAACATCAGCAACATTATGTTGTGGGATGCTGCGAAAGGTGAGCCAACCAAAGTAAAACGTACCCGTGAAACCGGTAAATTAATACGCGTATCTAAAAAATCTGGGGAGGTAATCAAATAATGAGTACTGAAAAATATACACCAAGATTA
>CALPNW020000153.1 GCA_943325035.2 Sphingobacterium thalpophilum
GGTGGTTGGTAAATACCTCGGAGTACTCCTGATTGTAATGATCGCCTTGTTCCACACACTGATCTATGCCTTCTCTATGCAGGCATTGAGTGTAACCGGGGGAATAGATATCGGCGCAACAGCCGGAAGTTATATCAGCTTAATGATGCTGGCAGGGGTATATGCATCCATTGGAATTTTTGCAAGCAGTACCGCAAAAAATATGATTGCGGCCTTTGCCATTGGTGCATTTTTATCCTTTATTTTATTTGCAGGATTCAACGCATTAAGCCAGTTGCCTGTTTTTGAAGGAGGGGCCGATTACTATATTCAACTATTCGGAATTCAATCACACACGGCTAATATGAGCAGGGGCGTGATCGATTCAAAAGACCTGGTATATTTCATTGCACTGAGTGGTTTTTTTCTGTACCTCACCCATATTCAGGTTACTAAACAACATATACAATAAGCACTATGAAGCATATGTTGAAGCGATACAGAGTGGTGGTGGCCTTGTTGGTACTGGTAACAGTTGTACTGGCGGGCGCAGCAATTTCTTTCCGGTTGGATTTAACCGCAGACAAACGCTTTACACTCAGCAAATCCACGCTGGACCTGCTTACCGAAGCAGACAGTACAATAACGGTGGAGGTTTTTTTAACCGGAGAATTGCCTGCAGATTATAAAAAATTAAGTATTGCGGTAAAGGATTTGCTGGCCGAATTCAATGCAAATTCCGGTGGAAATATTAAAGTAGTATTTAAGAAACCGGGAGAAGAAATCAGCAATGATTCATTGAAAGCCCAATTGTACGATAGTCTGGCGAGAATGGGTATTGTATTTGAAAATACCAATCTGGCTTCGGAAGATGCAGACAAAACAACCAGTCAGCTGATCATACCTTCTGCGCTGGTGTACTTCAGAAAAAATCAACAACCGATTGCCGTTGATTTACGCAGCAGCAAAAAAGTATACAAACAATTTAATGTGGTGAACGAAGAGCCGCAGGAAGATATAGAAGCCACGCGGAACGCAGCAGAGGCATTGCTCGAAAATAAATTTGCAACAGCAATTGATAAACTGATCCGTAAAAATGTTCCAACCATTGCCTATAAAGTGGGCAACGGAGAGCCAACCGATTTAACGGTGAATGATCTGGGTGAAAGTTTGCGCAACGATTACCGCTTAGGGGTGTTCGATTTAAAGCAGGCATATCCGGATGCGTCACTGATACGAACACTGATCATTGTAAAGCCTACAGAAACTTTTAGCCAGGAAGACCAGCTGAAGCTGGACCAGTATGTAATGCATGGTGGAAATATCATCTGGTTCATCGATAAACTGTATGCGGAGCTCGACAGTTTAAAAAGAACAGAAGGACAGTATACTGCATTCGACCGCAACCTGGGCTTGGATGAACTGCTCTTTAAATACGGGGTAAGAATCAATGCCGATCTGTTGCAGGATCTAAGCTGTTCTAAAATACCCCTGGTGGTAGGAAAGAACCCTGATGGAAGTATCCGCATGCAAAGACTGCCCTGGCCTTATTACCCCTTCCTTTCAGCCAGAACACCCAATCCGGTGTCACAGCATATAGACAGGGTCTTGCCTATTTTTCCGTCGAGTATCGATACGGTGCTGGCGCCCGGTATACAAAAAACAATCCTGCTGGCTTCCGATACCAATAGCCGGATCATCAATTCTCCGGCCATCGTATCCATCAACAGTGTACAGAGAGAAGAAGACCTGCAAACCTTTACTAAAAGTTATGTTCCGGTAGCCGTGATGCTGGAAGGAGCGTTCAGTTCGCTCTTTGCCAACAGGCTGCCACAAACCGTATTGGATTCTGTAGAAAGAGTTACCGGTAAACCTTACTTGGCCCGGGGCGCAAAACCCGGAAAACAAATAGTGGTGTCTGATGCAGATATTGTTACCAATGCCATCAGCAATACTACCGGTCCTTTACCCATGGGGATGATACCTATGGAGAATTACCGGTTTGCCAATAAAGAGTTCTTTTTGAACAGTGTAGATTATTTGTCGTCCGACAGGCAGTTGTTCGAAAGTAGAAATAAAACAGTGGTCTTAAGGCTGCTCGATAAAGAAAAAGTAAAAGCGCAGAAAACGCTCTGGCAACTATTGAATATTGGCATACCGGTAGCAATGGTATTGTTAACCGGATTTATTTTTCAGTGGTGGAGAAGGGAAAAATTTGCGGCCGCTGCTTCAGCTGCAATAACATCAACAAAATAATTATGAGTACACATTCGCTGGTATATCTGGTATTTGGTATTGTATTAACCATTGCCCTCAGCTTTGATCTGGGATTGTTGAGCAAGAAAAATAAAACCATCAGCATCAAACAGGCGCTGTTGCAAACCTTTTTGTGGGTAGGCCTTGCGCTGGCTTTTTTTGTATTTCTCTGGGCAGAGGGCGGGCTACTGGCAGAGGAGAGCAGCGGAAAAGTAACCAACAGTTCACAACTGCCATTGGAATTTCTGAGTGCTTACCTGATGGAGTGGAGCCTGAGTATCGATAACATTTTTGTATTCATTCTGATCTTTAATTCATTCAAGGTAAAAGAGAAACATTATTCCAGGGTATTGCTGGTAGGAATTTTAATGGCCATTGTATTCAGGGTCATCTTTATTACGGTAGGTGTTGCGCTGGTAGCAAAGTTTGCCTGGCTGCTGTATATTTTCGGTGCCTTTCTGGTGTACACCGGCTATACCATGTTTACCGCCAACGAAGACGAACAGTTCGACCCGCATGATTCTAAAATTTATCATTTTTTAAAACGCTTCCTGCCATTGGTCAATCATGATGGAGATGGGAAGTACGTTATCAGGGAAAACGGAAGACCTGCATACACCACTTTGTTTGTAGTAGTGATTTTACTGGCAGCCATTGATCTGGTATTTGCGCTGGACTCTATTCCTGCAGTAATGGGTATTTCCAAAGATCCAATGATCATTTATACCTCCAATATTTTTGCGGTACTCGGATTGCGTTCATTGTTCTTTTTATTGAGAGGTGCCGTAACCAAGTTCGATTATCTGCAACAGGGTATTGCCATTGTACTGGTATTCATCGGCGTAAAAATGCTGGGAGAGCATTACGTGAATGAGTGGATGAGTAAACCCACGCAGGTATTTATTTCTTTAGGAGTCATACTGGTATGTATATCGGGATCTATTTTTTATTCTATATTCATGAATAAGAAAGGTACACCTGCCGATGTGCAGGATGAAACAGTAAACTAAGCCAATGGATTATTCTTTACAAGAGATCGCTTCAATACTGCAGCTGCCGGCAATCAACCAGGCGGGCAGTACGATCCGGTATCTTGTAACAGACAGCAGAAAATTGGTTTTCCCGGAACAAACTTTATTCATCGCCATCAAAGGTCCGAGAAGATCGGCCACTGCATTTATTCCCGAATTGTATCACCGGGGGGTAAGAAGTTTTATTACCGATGAACCGGTCAATGAAACGCTTTATCCGGATGCCTGTTTTCTGCAGGTGCCCGATGCGGTAAAAGCCTTACAACAGATTGCTGTGCATCACCGCAACCGGTTTGCTATTCCGGTTATCGGCATCACCGGAAGCAACGGAAAGACCATTGTAAAAGAATGGTTGTTTCAACTGTTGCAGGCAGACTATACTATTGTAAGAAGTCCAAGAAGCTATAATTCACAGATAGGAGTACCCTTGAGTGTCTGGCAGATGAATGAACAGCATACACTGGGTATTTTTGAAGCGGGTATTTCTGCACCCGGAAACATGCAGGCATTGGCAGCAATCATTCAGCCAACGATGGGGGTGCTCACCAATATCGGCGATGCACACAATGAAGGGTTTGTAAACAAGGAACAAAAACTAACAGAGAAGGCCTTTTTGTTTGGCCATAGCAAGTTACTGGTAGCCGCCAGTAACTACATCACAGGACCCGTTCCATTTAACGGAAGCCTTGTTACCTGGGGAACGAACGCCGGAGTAACCTTACAGATCACTGCACAAAAAAAGACGGGCAATGAAACAACCGTTACCGCCCATTATCAAAAGGAACATCCGCAAACACTTGAACTGCGCATTCCGTTTACCGACGATATTGCTATTCAGAATGCACTTACCTGTGTAACTGTTTTACTGCAGATGGGCTATGAGCAGAATGTGATACAGGAAAGAATCCTGAAGCTGGAACCGGTAGAAATGCGCATGCAGTTGCGCAGGGCCATCAACCACTGTTTTGTTTTGAACGACAGTTACAGCAACGATAAAGTATCGCTTGCACTGGCGCTCAGTTATTTAAAGGAACAGGCAGGCAGCCATACCACTACAGTGGTATTGTCGGATATCGTTCAGTCTGGAGTAGCCGAACAGGAATTGTACAGTGAAGTACTGGAGATGCTCATCAAGAACGGCATTCAACAACTCTATGCAGTAGGCCCGGCCATTACCGGATTTTTTGAGCGACGCTTAAAAATGGGTGATGCCGCAGAACTGCCCTTTACAGTAGCACTGTATCATTCTACTGAACAATTTTTAGAACAACAGAACCAGCATCATTTTCAGCAGGAATACATTTTATTAAAGGGTGCGAGGCAATTTGAATTTGAACGGATCGCACACTGGCTGGAACTGCAGGTGCACCAGACCATACTGGAGATTAACCTTACCGCCATGGTGCATAACCTGAAAACCTATCAGCAATTATTGGCGCCATCCACCAAAATGATGGCCATGGTAAAAGCCTTTAGTTATGGAAGTGGGGCAGGAGAAGTAGCGCGCAGGTTGCAACAGCAACAGGTAGATTATCTGGCAGTGGCTTATGCAGACGAAGGCGTTGAACTTAGAAAAGCAGGTATCAGTTTGCCGATCATGGTAATGAGCCCCGATGAATTTACGTTTGAAGTATTGATCAGTTATAACCTGGAGCCCGAAATATTTTCGTTCCAGCTATACCATTCCTTCCGGCAATATTTAGCCAAAGAGGGCGTGCAGCAATATCCGGTTCACCTTAAACTGAACACCGGAATGAACCGGCTGGGTTTTGAGCCGTCAGAAATAGCAGCGTTAAAAACATTGCTGGGCAGTCAGCAGCAGTTAATGGTGAAATCGGTACTCAGTCATTATGTAGCCAGTGAAGATCCTGCGCAGGATACATTTACGCAACAGCAAACCGAACTATTTACCGCTGCCTGTGAATCGTTGAAAGAAACATTGGGCTATCCGTTCATCCGGCATATGGCCAACACCGCAGGTATCCTCAGAAATCCTTCGCACCAGTTTGATATGGTAAGACTGGGCATTGGTTTGTATGGGGTAGACAGTGCAGCAACCGGTGTGTTGAACCTGCAGCCGGTAGCAGTTTTAAAAACCACGGTAGCACAGGTAAGAAAAGTAGCTTCCGGAGAAACGGTAGGCTATGGACGTAAAGGAAAACTACTGCGCAACAGTATTATTGCCACCGTGCGGATTGGTTATGCAGACGGCTATAACCGAAGACTTGGAAACGGGGTAGGCTTCATGTATGTAAACGGAGCATTCGCCCCTGTAATAGGTCAGATTTGTATGGATATGGCCATGATAGACATTACGGATATCCCCCATGTACAGGCGGGAGACCCGGTAGAAGTGTTTGGCCAGCACATCAGCATACAGCAGGTAGCCGCTGCCGCGGGAACCATACCCTACGAGGTTATGACCGGTATCAGTCAGCGGGTGAAGCGCGTGTATTATGAGGAATAAAGCTATTATCTTTGGCACTACGAAAAAATGAAATCTGTGAAAGCAAAGCAAGTTGTATTTCTTATTCTGGCCGTGATCTTTATTGATCAGGCATCTAAATTTTATATCAAGCTCAACTTCTTTGCAGGAGAAGAGCACAATATACTGGGTACCTGGTTTCGCCTGCATTTTGTAGAGAACGAAGGCATGGCCTGGGGCTGGAAATTTGGTGGAGATTTTGGTAAAATAGCTTTAACCCTTTTCAGGCTGGCAGCCGTGATCTGGGGTAGTTTCCTGATCCGTGATTTTATCAGCAAAAAAATGCACCGGGGATTCATCATCTGTGCCGCATTGATTTATGCGGGTGCAGTAGGAAACCTGATCGATAGTTTATTTTATGGCCTGCTCTTCGATTACAGCAATCCATTTTCACAAAATGTTTCACAGCTGCTTCCGGCCACCGGAGGATATGCCGGATTTCTGCATGGCAAAGTAGTAGACATGCTGTATTTCCCGATCATTACCAATGCACATTATCCTGGCTGGGTGCCGTTTGTAGGAGGCGATGAGTTTGAATTTTTCCGTCCGGTATTCAATATTGCAGATACAGCCATTTCTACCGGGGTAATTGCGATTCTGATCTTCCAGAATAAGTTTTTTAATGTTCCTCCAAAAGAGGAACACCATACCGTAGAAACCAATACACTGGTAAACGATAAGAACCAGATCTTCTAGGAAAACTCCATTTTTGAAGACTTGTGTAAATCTGGAATTCAATTCCATTTTTGCATATTTGTGTAAATCTGGAATCTAATTCCATTTTTGCATATATTTGTCATATGGCAAAGATGATCCAGCGACAGATACTGGCAGATGCTGCGTTTAAACTAACTCAGTTCAGGGCGTTGTGCATTACCGGACCCAGACAAAGTGGTAAAACCACTTTAAGTAAACTTCTTTTTAAAAATAAGCCCTATCTGAATTTTGAAACACCTACTGTACAGGCAGAATTTGAGAAAAATCCTGCTGCCTTCTTCAAAAAATATGCGAATGGAGCTATTTTAGATGAAGTGCAGAGAGTACCCGATGTATTCCGGTATTTGCAGGAAGTACTGGACTCCAATACAAAACGGGGCCAGTTTATCTTAACAGGGTCCAATAATTTTTTATTACAGGAACAAGTAGCACAGTCACTGGCCGGGAGAGCCGGTTACTTGTCATTATTGCCTTTAAGCTATGGAGAGTTAAAAGACCATGATTTTAAAACAGACTCAGTAGATGAGCTTATCTTA
>CALPNW020000154.1 GCA_943325035.2 Sphingobacterium thalpophilum
TCATCTTTCCATTGATAAGCGTTCTGGTAAAACAGTGGCTGTGTGCCCAGGTAAGCAGCAGAAGAGAATACATCATCCGACATCAGCAGGGCTGCACCAGGATAGCCAAGCACAGTGGCTAGTGCACCTGGCACATTTCTTACGTTTATAAAAGTATACAGATTGGTATTATTAAACAGTCCATTGTATTTATCTATGGAATTAACAATATCCAGCCCTTTTGGCTTTACATCTAAAAATTTATTGCAGGCCGGTAAAACAGCAGTTGCGGCAACAGCAAAAAACAGTATATATATTCTAAGTTTCATCTGAATTAATTTTATGTGCTTATTTAAAAGAGGTTCTGAAACCGATGGTATAAAATGCTGGCATAGCACTGTTTCTTACTCCGGTGTTTAGATTGTAATATTCAGGGTCTATATTATACTTATTGTTCCTCCACAACATCACATTATTCATTTGAACATAAAAAGATCCATCCTGCATGCTCAACTTGCTCAGTACTTTTTCCGGAAGTGCATAGGAAACAGTAAGGTCTCTCAGCTTGGCATAAGATGCACTTATTACATTCGTGTTAGCCTGTGTATACAGGTTTGCATAACGCAGTCCGTTTTGTGCAGTATTACCCTCGTACTTTGGAACATCTGTTCTTGCTTCATCCCCGGCATTTTGCCATCTGTCATTAAAATAACCCGGAATATTACTACTCAGTCTTCCGGTATAAAACTGATTAACATCCCTGCGCATGACGTTACCCAGATTGTAAACGATCAGAAATGACAACGTAACTCTTTTATAGGTAAACGTGTTGGTAATACCCCCAAACCAAAGTGGCTGTGTGGTACCCATGTACAAGAGATCATTTACAGCAACATCCGCCAAACGACGGGCGGTATCTGTTCCGTTTGTTTTAAATGAATAAGGGTTCCCTTTAGCATCCAGTCCTCTGTAGTCGTATGCAAATAAGCTGTAAGCAGAATAACCTTCAACAAAATTCGCATTTGCTTTTATCCCTGTTGTGAGCGGACTGGCGGTCTTTAATCCGGTGATCTTGTTTTTATTGTAGGATAAAGTTAGGGTGGTACTCCACTTGAAATTTTTAGCAGCAATATTCTGGCTGCTCAGCTGAATTTCAATACCATTGTTTTGAATATCGCCTAAGTTATTATAGGCATAAGACCAGCCCGAGGTTGGATCTACCGGCTGATAACCCAGCAGATCAGTGGTTACTTTCTTATAAACATCAATTGAACCGGAAAGCCTGTTATTGAGTATTGAAAAATCTACACCGGCATTCACAGTAGAGGTTCTTTCCCACCGGATATTTTCATTTCTTGGAACCAGAATGGTATATCCAATACCCATTCCACTGAAATAAGCCACATTGGATGCTGATGCAATATCAAATGGTCCGGCATATCCCGGGTTAGGTGCATTTCCGGCTAACCCGTAAGTTAATCTCACATTCAGGTTATTGATGGCGTTTACTTTAAAGAAAGATTCTCTGGAAACATTCCATGCTCCGCCCACACTCCAGATAGGCTTGTATTGTAAACTTTTATTGGTTCCAAATAAGTTAGACTGATCAAAACGGATACTACCATTCAGCGTGTACTTGCGATCAAATGTATAAGCGGCATTACTGTAGGCAGATACAAATCTTCTTTCCACTTCCGAATAGGTAACCGGCTTTGAGTTCAACAGGTTATTGGTTGTTCTGCCGGTTAAAAAGTTGACCGGACTGATTACACCAACTGTTGCCAGTGAATCTTCATTGTATAAAGAGTAGGTCAGCGTCTGGTAATCATATCCTCTGCGGTAAGTTTGCACTGATTTGTTCAGATCGCTTCTGATTTCTGTACCGGCAATTACATTCAACTGGTGCTTTTGTGCAAAAACCTTGTCATAATTAAGCTGGTTTCTGATGGTCCAGCTCTTAGCTGTATAATTATTGGTACTGTAGTGGCCTCCTTTAGATGGCAGATAATAAGCAGGTGTTCCACCAACCACAGCAGGGGCTTTGGTAAAAAACACGAGTTCATCCCTCACTTTATAAGAGTCCTTGTTATAATATTCATAGCTTTCTAAACCGGTTTGCTGGTATTGCGCTCTGCCTTCGTAGGTCAGCCCATCCACTAATTTGATGGTAAGACCGGCATTGATCCTGGTAGATAAGCTCGTCTGGTCGTTCAGGGTATTGGCCGGCTCATTCAATGGAACATAATCCAGATTAATCTTACTCAATGATTCGGAACCTGTCCTGAATTCCTCCTGACGTTTCAGGTATGCCTGAGACAATGGATTACCCGCCTGATCAGCAAACATGGCATAAGGCAGATAGTTGTTGTTCCCAAAAGGAAGACTGTTTAATAAATACTTAGTGGTCTTTTCGTAAGACATATTGGTAATCAGGTCCAGTTTAATTGCAGGCGTAAAATTGAATACCTGACGAAGATTCATCTGATAACGGTTCAGATTAGTTTTGGTATCACTTTTATCCAGGGTATATGCCAATGAACCGTAGTAGGAATGGAAATTACTACCACCATCAAAACTAAGGCTGTGATTGCTCAGCAAGGTAGGCTGTGTAAGGTATTCATTGATCTGGCCGCTGTTATTGAACTGAGCCAGAGAATCAAATCTTGCATTGGCAGTTGTTTGTGTAATAAGCCCTCTCGCAAGATCATACTGTATCCGTTCATGCGGCGGGATAATGGGTGTAGCACCAACAGCATTGGTTACATTGGCCCATGGATTATTGGTATTGGAGAAAACCTGTTTGGAAGCATTCAGAAAATCACCGGTATTCATCATATTGTAATAACCGAGATCAGGACGTCCTTTCAGGGAAACAAAACCGTTGTAACGCACCTTCATTTTTTGAGGTGTTGCTGAATTCCGTCCACGCTTTGTAGTAATTACAATAACTCCATTGGCAGCAGAAGAACCCCATATAGAAGCAGCGGTAGCATCTCTTAAAACAGTCATCGATTCTACATCATCCGGATTAACCAGTGTTTTCACCAGATTAAAATCAGTGATAGGCACTCCATCAATCACGATCAATGGTGCACGCGAGGCCTGAATAGAGGATAGCCCACGTATGAGAAATTTTTCGTTACCTGATCCGTAATTCACGGCAATTCCGGGAACCAGTCCTTCGAGCCTGTCTACCACGTTCATACTAACCGACTTATTACGAATCTCTTCATTAGTAACAGTAGAAAATGAACCTGCACTTCTTTCCCTGGGCAGGCGCTGGTAACCGGTATTGATCAGTTCAACTGCTTTCAATGAACTGGCAACCGGTTTCATAGTTATTTTAATAGGAGTAGTATTGGTAACCTTATACAAGGCATCTGCAAATCCAACGTAGGAGAAAACGATCGTTTGTCCGGGCTTTACTTCAATTTTAAAATTCCCTTCTGCATCCGAAACAGTGGTCTTCTTTGTTTCTTTAACCACTATACTGGCTCCCTCTAAAGGAGCACCCAGTGTGTCTGTTATTTTTCCATTGACAACCATATTTTGCAGGAGTGCAAAATTCTTCTTGTCCGTTTCGGCCTGTTTTTCCTTTACTACAATGGTTTTATCTACCATCGAAAAAGTAAGCGGCGTGTTCTTAAAGCACAGGGCAAGTGCATCTTCGATAGAAATATTTTTCACATTAATAGTGATCTTACCCGCTTTGGCAAGCAGATCATCTTTGTAAAAAAACTGGCTCCCCGTTTGTGCATTGATCGAGCTGAAAATTTCTGAAAGTCCAGCATTTTTAAAAGAAAGGGAAACTTGCTGACTGTAAGCCTTTGCGCTTAATTGAATCAATGCAACAAAAATAAATATTGTTACAAATTTAAGGGTAAGCAATTTTCGGCGAACAACATTTGGTTTGTGGTCAGGCAAACCAATGAGGGAAGGATTCATCATGTTTAGCGGTTTTGGTTGAATTATGGTGTAACAGGATATGGACGATTAATAAACAATTATATTTTTTTCATCTACTTTAAATTTCACGCCGCCTTCAGACATGATTCTAAGTACATCAGACAAATTGCCGGATCGGCTAACGATACCGGAAAATTTATCTTCGTTGTTTTTGTTTTTATAAGTGACCTCTATATCATACCATCTGGCAATCTGCTTCATGATATGTTCAATGTTGGCACTTTTGAAAATAAACCGGCCATTCTTCCACGCAATAACTTCTTCTGTATCAACACCGGCTTCAAAATATATTTTTCCTGCTTCAGGTATCCTGGCCTGCTGGTTGGGCATCAGTACCACCACATCATTACCAGAGCTCACTTTCACTTTACCTTCTATCAGGGTTGTTTTTGTAAATGATTCATCTGCGTAGGAATTGATATTGAATTGAGTACCGAGTGCCGTTACAGCCCCCTTTCCTTCAATCAATACCTTAAAAGGCTTTGAGGCATTATGCGCTACTTCAAAATAGCCCTCTCCCTGTAGTTCTACATTTCTTTCATTACCAATAAAAGCGGTTGGATATTTTAAGGAAGAGGCTGCATTAAGCCACACTTTGGTTCCATCTGCCAAAACCAGCCTGTACTGCCCGCCTTTAGGAGTAGTAATCGTGTTAAATAATACTTCTTCATCCTTACCATTGGGTTTATAGCTGATCTCGCCATCGTTCACCAGCAGGTCTACATTGTTTTGTTTAGACAATAACCCGTTAGAAGCTTCGCCGATTTCAATGACCGATCCATCTGCAATGGTAAGCAGTGCTTTGTTGGTTCCCGGCGCAATGCTGCTGGCTTTTTCCAGTTCAGTTTTCACTGATTCAGTTTTAACAGTTTGCTTATTCCATAGCTGAAAAACTGTTACAGATGCAATCAGCAGGAAAGCGGCAGCAGCCATGAAATACCAGGGCTGCATTTTTCGTATTGAATTGACCGGCTTTGGCGCATGAACTGTTTTTGCAGCAATCACCTCCCAGGCCCCATTGGCCGGGAATTGTTCCATTAAATTTATTTCAGATTGAACGGTTGCTTCATCAGTGAGTTCGTTAAACAACTTACGGTTATCCTCACCTTCGGAAAGCCAGGTATCCAGTTCGGCCTTTTCGGCAACAGTAAGTTCATTTCTGAGAAACTTTAGGATCAGTTCCGCTTGTATAAAAATGGGGTCAAAATGATTCATGATGGGTACCTATAATTTATAATAACACCTCAGGGCAAAAAACGGGTGTAAGCATTTAAAAATAAACATCAGTAGAATCAGGGATGCAGCGCAGTGAGCAAGATCAGGAAAGCATTGAAGTTGAGCTTAAGTCGCAGCAACTGCAAGGCTCGTTGTTTCTGTGATTTCACAGTATTAATGGAAATACCCATGGATTGTGCAATTTCCTCATTTTTAAGCCCTTCCATGTACGCCAGTTTCACCACCATCCTACAGCCTTCTGGCAGTGCTTCTATGGCTTTCTGGATCTCGCCGATTACTTCGGCCCGAATGATCAGATCAAGTCCTTTCCCGTCATCCGCAAGTGGCTCCATTTCCAGTGTTTCCGCGTAGCGTTTTTCAACGCCTTCGTGCCTGATAAGATTCAGACAGGCATTGCGTACGGAGAGATAGAGAAAATTTTTGGTAGCGGTTTCGGTTTCAAAATTCTGACGGTTATCCCAGAACTTAAGAAATACATCCTGCACAATATCCTTGGCAGCTTCGGGATCATCCACCATTTTGAAAGCAAAAAAGCAGAGTCTGGAGTAATACTGATTAAACAGATACGCTATATCCGTTTTAGGCAATTGCCTGTTTTTATCAGAATCCTCCGTTGATGAGCGCATGCCCTAAAGATATTATAATTGCCTATTAATATGATAGACTAATGAAAAATGCAATAAATTCTAAACAATATAAGGATTAGTTCCAATCCGTATATAAATTTTTGATTGCAAAAACAACATGAGTCATTGATAATCGTACAAAACCAGAATTCTCCGCTTTACACGAGAAGCAGTATACACATTACAAGTGTTTGACATGAAAAATCTGTACACCTATTTTTATCTTAACTATTTATGCGCAATATAAAAGGTATGGGGAAGCAGATTTTGTAACATTTATAACCAAAAATTTATATTAAGTTCCGATGTTAAGCAGCCCATTATTTTTCTTTTTTTAAATGAACAAAAAATAGGCTGATATGTTGTTTTCGATAACAAAGTAAAAACCATGAAAAATATCTTCAAAGGATCTTTGATCTTAATGTTTTTTTCCATTTCAATTGCAGTTTTTAATATAAGCTGCAATAAAGAGACTACCGCTCAAACCAATACTACCTATTCTCTTCCGGTGGCTACCACTTCAACAGTAGGAGGCGTTATTGTTGGCTCAGGCTTATCTGTCACCAGTAACGGAACGATCAGTACCCAAAATGCCGGCTTACTGGTTTTCGCTAAAGGTGGGGATAAAGCAAATGAATTTTGGACAGCAAAATTTGACGGATCAAGTCAAACTAAAATCACCCTTACAATTTCAGCAACGGCTGAAATTGTAAAGGAAAGCATAAAAATATCACCAGATGGTAAAAAATTATTCTTGGTATTAAACCTCAACCCTACGCTGCCAGCAAGTTTAGATGCAATTTACAGTTGCAATATTGACGGATCAGGACTAACAAAATTAGTAGACAATATCGGCGAATTTTCTGACGCAAAATAAATGGATGGATCAGATGACGGGAACATATTTATTAACTAAGTATGAGTTAAACCCCTGAAGCTGAAAGAAGCATAGAATTAAGTTTTTAAATTGAAGAGCCCGATACAATATCGGGCTCTTCAATTTTTGATTAGGCCTGAATCTATTTTGTTTAAAACAGACTGATATTGTTTCATTGGGTATTGCCCTAACTGAAATAAGTGTATCAATAAAGATTTTTCCCGGCTTCGATTGAGCCCCTTGGATTAGCTCACTCACTTCGTTCCGTTCGCTGATCCCAAAGGGGGGGTGTACCATCAATCAAACAAGTAA
>CALPNW020000155.1 GCA_943325035.2 Sphingobacterium thalpophilum
CTCAGCAGTACACTCGATGCTTTTGCCAGCATCATCAGCAATAACCTGAACAATGTAATGAAGCGGCTTACGTCGATTACCATTATCCTCTCCCTGCCTATTCTGGTTACCAGCATCTATGGCATGAACGTAGACATTCCGTTTCAGCATTCCAATCATGCATTTTATATTCCGGTGATCTTATCTTTGGTGGTATCTGTTATTATTGGCGGATATTTTTTAAAGAAGAAATGGTTTTAACCGATGGCATTATTTAACGTAAGAATTTATGGAATTCTGCAGGATGAGCAACAGCGTTTACTGGTAAGCGATGAATTTATCCGCGGCAATTATTTTACCAAACTGCCTGGTGGCGGGCTGGAAACCGGTGAAGGAACCAGAGAATGCCTGAAGCGCGAATTCATGGAAGAAACCGGGCTGGAAGTAGCAATCGGCGAACACATTTATACCACTGATTTTTTTCAGATTTCTGCATTCAATAACCGCGATCAGATCCTGGCCATTTATTACAAAGTAATTGCCAAAGACCTTTCCGGCCTTACTACCCACCTAACTCCTTTTAACTTTCAGCCGCACCAGATTGCTGATACTGCTTCCTGCGCCGAAGTGTTCCGATGGATTGCATGGGAAGACCTTTCTGCCGAAAGCATGTCTTTGCCGATTGATAAAGTGGTGATCGATTTACTGAAGGGTAATGGCTAGAGAAGAGTAACGCCTAAGTTTAATGACGCCTTAGAGCAGTGATGCTTAGATAAGAGTGACGCCCAGTCCGGGCTTGCCGCTGATGATCACTTTTCCGTAATCAAAATTTACTCCCGTTGCCAGGTCTTCCGACAACAACAGCGGTCCATCAAGATCTACGTAATCGAGCTGTGGCAAAAACTGCGCAATAGCTGCCGAGCCAATCGTAGACTCATTCATGCTGCCCATCATTACTTTCATACCAAGGCTTCTGGCTTCTTTGATCATGCGAAGCGCCGGGGTTAGTCCGCTGCATTTGGTGAGCTTGATATTGATGCCATGAAAATGTTCATGGCATTTTTTTACATCGTGTTCAGACACACAACTTTCATCGGCTATCAACGGAAGGGTAGATTGCTCGAACAGTATTTTCATGCCTTCCCAGTTGTCTTTTGCAAGTGGTTGCTCTATAAATTCTACTCCGATCTCTGCCAGCTGCGGAATTTTTTCCAGGGCTTCTTCGAGCATCCATCCTGCATTGGCATCTATCCGGAATACCGCATCGGTATGTTGCCTCAACGCTTTCATGATGGCTATATCTTCTGTAGTACCCAGTTTTATTTTATACACCGGCCATGGTTTCTCTGCCATTTTAGCCACCATTTTTTCGATGGTATCGATGCCGATGGTGAAGTCGGTTACGGGTACCGTATCCGACCAGCTTGTATTCCAGAGCTGGTACAGTGGCGTTGATTTCATTTGCCCGAACAGATCCCAGGCTGCCATATCGAGTGCGCATACCAGAAATGGATTGTTGGGAAACAAATGGTGCAGGTAATGCCAGTAACGCTCCGGATCAGTGAGCGCAAATTTCTCTACCAAGGTTCTTTTCTCCTCCAGCTCGGCCATCATTTGTTCTACCGTGATATTGTAATAAACAATGGCCGGAGCCTCTCCTACCCCTTTGAATGGTCCTAAAGACAGCTGTACGATTAATGCTGGCTGGTGGGTTTTTGTTCTGCCGTTGGATATGGTGAACGGATGTTCAAAAGGTAAATTGGAAGGTTTATAATTCAGTATCACTTTCTAAAATTTTTATCGGCCCGAAGCTACTATGAATCCTGCAAGTTCTTCATTAAAATCAGTTGCATTGCGCAGCTCACTGATGGTAAGATGCATCCTGTAACGCCAGTAATGAGCCGGATTTGCCGGTACATTGATCTGCTCGTCTGCCGGATTATCTCTGCGTACCTGTTCGTTCATTCCCAGGAGGTCCTGCAATTGAAAAATACTCCACATAGCCGGCGAATAAAGATGCTGCACTACAATGGCCTTATTAATCCAGGCTTCACAATACTGAGGTGCTTCTCCCCACTGTCCTAACTGGTCGTTATAAAACTGACGGATCTTTGCACGGTCTTCTTCCCACCATCCGCGGATGGTACTCATGTCATGCGTGGAAGGTGTTACCACACTCAGGTAAGGTGCGTCGTTGGGATGAAAAAATTCTTTGTTGGAATCTTTAGGCATCCGCTGAATTTCTAAACTCAGTAGTCCCAGCTGATGCATTACATCGGGTACACATCCCGGAACCATTCCTAAGTCTTCTCCGCATACCAGCATACTGGTTACCCGCTTTAATGCCGGTAGTTTCTGCAAGGCTTCTTTCTTCCAGAACTCATCCTGTCTGCGGAAAAAATAATCTACATACAACTCTTTGAGTTGTTGCTGTGTTTCGGAATGAAGATACCGGAAAGACGAAGTAGCTTCCATATTAAAACGGAAATGGAAAGACTGGCCACTGCCATCCGCATCAAATAAAATAATATTACTGATCAGATTATACAGGCCCTGTTTAATAGCACGATGGTGTTCATCATCTTCCAGGCCGGCAAAATATGCTTCTACCAAACGTTGTGTGGCAAAAGCCGGCTTTAAGGTATAGCTGCCGATATTGGCATGATCCAGGAACATGCTTTTTACCAGTTCATTGTCGTATCCAAATATTTCCCAGAGTACGCCATCGGTAATCAATGGTTTGGTATACCGCTCATGATCAAACCAGATTCCTTTGCGGTTAAACTCATGAATGGGAATAGACAGTGCAGGTACAAAATGTCCCATGATGCCTTCTACTGCATCCAGCGGAATACTCCAGATGCGGAAAAATCCAAGTATATGATCTATGCGGAATGCGTCAAAATAATGGCTCATCTGCTCAAACCGGTGCTTCCACCAGCTAAATCCATCTTCCTGCATCCGCTGCCAGTTATAAGTAGGGAATCCCCAGTTCTGCCCTTTTACAGCAAAATCATCGGGAGGTGCACCCGCCTGAAAATTCATATGAAAAAGATCCGGCTGCTGCCAGGTATCTGCTCCATAGCGGTATACGCCAATGGCGATATCTCCTTTTACCACAACGCCCTTGCTGTGCGCATAAGCAGTTGCTTCCTTCAACTGAAGGTGCAGGTGATATTGTATAAAATAATGAAAAGCAATATCGTTGTATGCCGCAGAGCTTACCGCTGCCAGTTTTGCAATATCAGCCTGCTTGTATTTTTTGTAGGCTGGCCATTTGCCAAAATCAACCGTTCCATATTCATCCCTCAGATAACAGAAAACCGCATACGGCATTAACCAGTGTTCATTCTGTTTAAAGAAAGAGGCAAAGCCGGCCGACGCCAGTGTTGCTTTACCCTCGTTGTTATAGACTTCCTTGATGAACTGAAACTTGATTTGTATCACTGCATCGTAATCCATTACCGGAAGTGCATTCAGTCTTATTCTTTCTGCTTCTAGTTTGATTAATTGTTGCTGGTGTTTTGTTCCTGCAATAGCAGCCAGGTTCATATATAGCGGATGCAGGGCAAATGCAGAGATAGCCGCGTATGGATAGGAGTCTTTCCAACTGCCTGTTGCAGTAGTATCGTTGATCGGCAATATCTGAATCAGCTTTAATCCTACTTCACTGGCCCAGTTGGCCAAGGGTTTTAAATCGGCAAACTCGCCCACACCAAAACCTTCTTCGGTACGTAAACTAAAAACCGGAATGGAAACACCGGCACCTTTCCAGGTGGTATTGGGTAAATAAGTATACCCGTCATTAAGGATTGTTTTTTTCTTTTTTGCAACTGCATCATACACTATCCGGTTGTTGCCGTCTTCGTAGGTAACGAATGTGCTTTTTTCAATATCGTACACTCCATACTTGTAAACAATCGGAAACTCTGCTTTAGACAGATCCAACTCTACCGCATACTGATCGCTGCCTGCTGCCCTTGCCAATAAAACGGGATTGCCTGCAGACCAGTTGTGCAATGCATCTCCGGACCCCATTAAACAGATCGTTTGTCCTTTTGCCAGCAGCGGGCTTTTTACGTTAAAGGTATGCGTGTAGCTTTTAGGTTTACCGGGTGTTACAGGAGTGAAATTATTGTTGAGCAGCACTTCCTGAAAAGCTTCTGCATAAAAAGTATTCTCATAATATCCTGCATGGTTCCAGGTATCGATGAACACCAGCTCCGATTCCTTATTTTCTTTTAATGAAAAACATTTATCCTTGCCCCAGTCTATCACTACCGATCCATCGGCATTCTTCAATAAATAATTATAACAAACAGGTGCATCATTGGCCGGCCACTCTATTTCGGCATTCCAGAATTCCTCATTAAAATATTGCATGGGAACGGCCTGCTCTGCATCATTGGCGCCCAGTAAAGGATGCGCTCCTGTGATAAAAAGATTCTGGCCGTGCGCGGTATGAAACCTCAGCTGAAAGTTCAATTTCACTGTTGCTGCTTTTTCTTTTGCTGCTTTTTTAGCAACGGCGGGCTTTTTGGCTTCAGCAGTTTTTGGGGCAGCTGGTTCCTTTGTGGCTTTTTCTTTTGCTGCTTTTTTAGCAACCGCTGCCTTTTTTACAACAGCTGTTTCAACTGTTTGTTCCACCGATTTTTTAGCAGCAGGTGCAATCTTTTGTTTTGTAGTAGCCAATTTGAACAGTTTTATTCTTGCAAAATAGGCAAACAATGTGTAAATAGCACGCAAAGCCCATAAAATCGGCGTAAGGCTTCCACAAAACGGCCACCACTAAGGAAACTATTTTCTGGAAAGGATCATATCTGCCGCTTTTTCTGCGATCATGATCACTGCAGCATTGGTATTTCCGGAAACAATGGTTGGCATCACCGATGCATCCACTACCCTTAATCCTTTTACCTTATGCACTCTCAGCGTAGCATCGGTTACTGCCATGGGGTCATTGCCCATTTTACAGGTTCCTACCGGATGATACAGGGTTTCGAGGCTTTTACGGATATGGGTCATTAAAGCTGCATCCGTAGTAGTGTCTGCCGGAAAATCAATTCCTCCGGTGGTATATTCCTTCATTGCATTGGCCGTCATTACTTCCATCGATTTTTTTAATCCGTACAAAATAGCTTTGCGGTCATTTTCGGTAGACAACACATTGTGATTTATAATGGGTGCATCTTTTGGATTAGCGGAATGTAATCCTACCGTTCCTTTACTTTCCGGACGAATCAGAATCGCTAAAATACTTAGCCCGTCTGTTTTTGCATAGGTATTCAGATCATAGATATCGGTAGAATAATCACTGGGTATTCCCAGTGGAACAAAATGAAACTGAATATCGGGCCTGCTCATTGCAGGGTCTGATTTTAAAAACGCATTGGCTTCGAGCGGACTATTGCCCAACGGACCTTTATTAAAAAAGAAATGTTCCAAAATTGCTTTTCGCATACTCCATTTCTTCAGTACTGAATTGCCAGTTTCAACAGTGGCTACTGAACTCACTCCGCTCCATACATGGTCTTGCAGGTTTTTCCCTACACCGGGTAATGCAATCAATACATCAATGCCCACCCGCTTTAACTCGACGGCATCGCCGATACCCGAAAGCATCAATATTTGTGGCGATTGGATTGCTCCGGCAGAAAGGATTACCTCTCTCGAACAATTGATTCTCTCTGAATCAGAATATGAAGTAAGTACTTCTACCCCTACCGCACAACCGTTTTCTATAATCACCCTTTTTACCAGGGTCTTGGTTTTAACGGTCAGGTTATTTCTTTTCATGGCCGGCTTCAGGAACGCTGTGGCAGCACTGTGTCTTTTATTGTTTTTGATGGTAAACTGCAACAGATGAGCTCCTTCCTGAACAGCTCCGTTATAATCTTCGTTTCTTGCCATTCCTGTTTCGGCACAGGCACTGACAAATGCTTCTGCAAAAGGGCTGGGTTGTTCTGAATGGGTAACAGACAGCAAACCATCCGTTCCATGGTATTCGCCACCGTAGTTAAGATTGGATTCCGACTTCTTAAAATAAGGCAATACTTCTTCAAAACTCCATCCTGCATTTCCCAATGCTGCCCACTCATTAAAATCTTCTTTGTTGCCTCTTACATAGGCCATTGCATTGGTAGAACTGCTGCCTCCCAGTGTTTTGCCCCTTGGAATATATAATCGGCGATTGTCTGCATTGGTCTGTGGTTCTGTCCAGAACTTCCAGTCTACTTCTGTTCTATTCAACTTAGTATAAGCTCCCGGTATCTTTATTTCCATTTTTGAATCCGGACCTCCGGCCTCTATCAGCAACACTTTTTTACTGGCATCCTCCGATAATCGGTTCGCTAAAACACACCCTGCAGAACCCGCTCCTATGATAATATAATCGTAAGTCATACGTTAAATATACCCGAAATATGTTTATCAGGCATATCTACTATATTTGTTAACTAACAATTGTTCGTATATGAATCTGGAAGCCAACCGCAACGAAGACTGGATGAAATTGATGGTAAGTGAGGTGAATCAACACCTCAAGAAGATTTCACTGGGTGGCGGAAAAAAATCCATCGAAAAACAAAGAGAAAGAAACAAGCTGACTGCCCGGGAACGGATCAATTATTTGTGCGACAAGGACCTACCCTTCATAGAAACCGGTGCTTTTGCCGGTTTTGATATGTACGAAAATGAGGGAGGCTGTCCGGCAGGGGGAACGGTTGCTGGCGTTGGATATGTAAGTGGCAGACAATGCGTGATCGTTGCCAACGACCAAACTGTAAAAGCAGGTGCCTGGTTTCCGATTACCGGAAAAAAAAACCTGCGCATGCAGGAAATTGCCATGGAGAACAGATTACCGGTTATTTACCTGGTAGACAGTGCCGGTGTTTTCTTACCCATGCAGGATGAAATATTTCCGGACAAAGAACATTTTGGCAGAATATTCCGCAACAATGCCCGCATGAGTGCAATGGGTATTACCCAGATTGCCGCTGTGATGGGTGC
>CALPNW020000156.1 GCA_943325035.2 Sphingobacterium thalpophilum
ACTGGGTCTTGTAGGCGAATCCGGATGCGGAAAAAGCACGCTGGGAAGAACATTGCTTCAGTTAATTCCTGCAACTCAGGGAAGTATCATTTATAATGGAAATGATCTCACTAAAACCGATGCTGCAACCCTCCGGAATCTGCGCAAAGAAATGCAGATCATTTTTCAGGACCCCTATTCTTCTCTGAACCCAAGAATGACCATCGGAGATGCCATATCCGAGCCGTTACTGGTTCATGGTCTTTCTGCCAATAAAAAACAGGCCAAAGAACAGGCCATCCAATTACTCGGAAAAGTAGGCCTGTTGCCGGAACATTATAACCGTTACCCGCACGAGTTCAGTGGCGGACAACGACAGCGTATTGTAATAGCAAGAGCGCTTGCACTGAATCCTTCCTTTATTATTTTCGATGAAAGCGTTTCTGCGCTGGATGTAAGTGTACAGGCGCAGGTATTGAATTTATTGAACGACCTGAAGGCCGAATTTGGCTTTACTGCAGTATTTATTTCACATGACTTATCGGTGGTGAGGTATATCAGCGACCGGATTATTGTGATGCAAAAAGGAAAAATTGTGGAAATGGGAGATGCAGATACCATTTACTACCACCCTCAACAGCCTTATACCCAACAACTCATTGAAGCTATCCCAACCGGAATAACAGGAAAGAAGGCAGTATTATAGCTGAAAATCAATAAATCAGGTTAGGCTTATTCTAATTGGAGCATTGTGCTAATTTTCGTAACTTCGCCCCCTTCCAAAAATTCATGCCGTAACATGAAGTTATCGCCTCCCGCTTTGCTGGGACGGAAACTGAATGTGGCTATCATCTTAAAACAGATTAGTTACATGAAATTATCACAGTTCAAGTTTGACCTTCCACTAAACCTGATTGCCCAAAACCCCACCAAAAGAAGAGAAGACAGCCGTTTGATGGTTGTTGACCGTAAAACCGGGCACATGGAAAATCGTCATTTCAAGGATATCCTTGAATACTATGATGATAAAGATGTATTTGTAGTTAATAATACCAAAGTATTTCCGGCAAGAATGTATGGCCGCAAAGAAAAAACGGGTGCTAAAATTGAAGTATTCTTATTGCGCGAACTGAATAAGCCTAACCGCTTATGGGATGTAATAGTGGATCCTGCAAGAAAGATCCGCGTTGGAAATAAACTCTATTTCGGAGACAATGAAGAACTGGTTGCAGAAGTGATTGACAATACCACCAGCCGCGGACGTACCATTCGTTTCCTGTGGGAAGACGATGATGCCAGCTTTAAAAAAATGCTGGAATTCCTGGGTGAAACTCCTTTGCCGAAATACATCAAGCGCAAGCCCGATGAAGAAGATAAAGAAAGATACCAAACAGTGTATGCCAAGCATGAAGGCGCAGTAGCTGCCCCAACCGCAGGTCTACACTTCAGCAAAGAACTGATCAAGCGATGTGAAATTCAGGGAATCCGTTTTGCAGAAGTAACATTGCATACCGGCCTTGGAACTTTCCGCCCTATTGAAGTAGAGGATCTGAGCAAACATAAAATGGATGCTGAATATTACGCTATCGACCAGCAGGCATGTGATATTGTTAATAAGGCAAAACTAAATGGCAAAAGGATTTGTTCTATCGGAACCACTACTATGCGTGCCATGGAAAGCAGCTTTACTGCACAAAAACATTTAAAGCCGAGTGAGGGATGGACGAACCATTTCATACACCCACCCTATAATTTCAATGTGGCTGATAGTCTGGTGACCAATTTTCATCTTCCAAAAACCAGTCTGCTGATCATGACCTGTGCTTTTGCCGGATATGATCTTGCTATTGAAGCGTACAAAAAAGCCATTAAAGATAAATACCGTTTCTTCAGTTATGGAGATGCATTATTGATTGTATAATGATGAAGAACTGATTAAAAAAAAGCGGAACATTTGTTCCGCTTTTTTTATGCCTTTAGTTTTGAGGTACTCCGGAAATTGGCTATCCATCCAAAGCTGAAAAAAAGCAGCAGAAACAACAGCATAATGAAAAAATTATTGATCAGCACCTGCTGCATTCCATATTTCATAACATCCACAAAAGGATAAGGGTAGAATCCGGTAATCGCCCCCTTTACCAGCGTATACACCAAATACAGAAACGGGTAAAGACACCAGTATCCAATGGTATTCATCCGGACCTTTTTATCGGATTCATATACAATCCAGAAAATAAAAGTGACAACAGGAGTAAACCCATGAATGATATTATCTGCAAGCAGATTCAACCCTTCCGGCTTATATAATTTACTGAGGATAAGCTGATAGATCAATCCAACTACCACTATATAAGTTGTAATTGCAGCAGCAGATTCTGCCTTATTCAAAAAGCTTTTTGATAACCCGTTATTTACAGCAAGATTGCCAAAATAGAGTATGACCAAAAGATTGGTACTAATGGTGAAATAGCTGAAGAACCGGAGTAATGTAGTAGGAACGGATACTGCCGCATGCTGCAGGGTTAACCCTAATTGGAGCAGTACCCCTGCAATGGCTACTACAGTAATAATGGAAGCGGTGATTTGCCTGTTGGTTTTCATGACTATGAATATACTGATTTTTAGTGCTGTAAAGCACGTTTCTTGATCATTCCGCCTTTGGTGTCCTTCACACTGTTCATTACCACAAATGCATTAGGATCTATTTTAGCAATCTCCGTATTGATCTTATTGATTTCCAATCGGGTAATTACTGTATAAACAATATCCGTTTCATGGGTATGCCCATGCTTGCCAAACCCGCGCTTGCCGCGGTAAACAGTTACTCCCCTGCCCAGTGTATCAATGATCATTTCCCTGATCTTTTCACTATGTATAGATACAATGGTAACTCCCGTATACTCTTCCACACCAACTATAATAAAATCCAGTGTTTTAGATGCTGCCAGATAGGTTAACATAGAATACAATGCGGTTTCAACAGAAAGCAGATAAGCAGCAGCGGAAAAAATAATAATATTAATGAGTGTGATAATATCGCCAATGGTAGCACCAAATTTCCGGCTAAGGAAGATGGCCAGCACTTCGGTACCATCCAGCACTCCTCCACCCCTTACAGACAAACCAATGCCCGCACCCAGAAAAAAACCGCCGAAAACGGCTACCAGTAACTTGTCGTTTGTTATTTGTGGAAAATGAACTGTAGCCAGTACAAAGGCCAGCCCAATAATAGCAAGACTTGCTTTGATGGCAAATTGTTTGCTGATCACATTCAGTCCCAGAATGATGAACGGAATATTCACCATCACAATCAGCATGTACAATGGCAATTTAAAAATAGTGGCGGCGAGCAATGATATACCGGTGGCTCCCCCATCTATAAAGTGGCTGGGAAGCAAAAAACTTTTTAAACCAAATGCAGCGGAAAAAATGCCGATTACAATATAAATAAGATCCTTTAGCTGTGAAAGAATCGAAAGCCTGAATAACCGCGCTGATTTGGCAATCGTGTAATTACTTAATGAAGCCGTTTGTCCGGATTCCCTTTGTTTATTCCGAAGGAGCTGATTAACAATGATTTCCCTGAATAACGGCTTCATATACCGTGAAATTACGAATACCTGCAGACAATACCATACCAGCTTTCCGCATTGGCCGTAAATTCAGCTTAGTTTACTGAGTAGCGTTGAGTTGCAAAAACTGAGTTGCAAATCTTTTTCCAAGTTGTCTTTGTCCTTTTGCATTAAAGTGTTCATGGTCCTGCTGCCCTTTCAGGTCCTGCGTATGGATGACCGCTGTATTTTTGTCTGCGGCAGACACCTGGCGGATCTGTTCATTGATGGACTGCCAGTAGGCATTTTTCAGAGAGAAGGAACCCAGCTCACCCAGTAAAATGGGCAAATCAGCCTGGGCTGTGATATTCCTGAATCTGGCCATTAATGCGGTAAGCCGCTCTTTGTAAAAAGGGATATTTTGTGGATTGGCATCCGCCTCTCCCTGGTGCCATAAAATTCCTTTTATCTCACCATGCAATTTCCCAATGGCCAATTTATCCTTGAAATTACTTAGAAGACGAACAGTCCGATGTGTTGAATCATTCAGCCATTGGCTTACCGAAGTTCCACCAACAGCTGTTGGGATCAATAAAACAGCAATGCTGTCCGGTATATGTAAAATCAGCTCTTTACCAAAAGACAGCCCCCCATCCAATCCTGTTCTGGATGGCTCGTAAAAATGCAAAGGCTCTTTGGCATAAATCAATTCCCCCCTGCTGGTGATGCTTAAAATTCTTTCTGATGGCAATGTATCCTCAGCAGCTACCAGACCACGCCCGGCCATATTAGACTGACCTGCCAGCATAAAAACCCATACCCGGTGCTTTGGAGGAATGGTAACAGCGTGAATTACTGCTTTAGGAAAGTAGTGTGTTCTTTCATCACCTGCAAAAGGCTTACAGGCCAGGAAAGCAACTAGCAGTAATATATACAGTCTGTTTTTCAATCTTACTCAATATACAAACAAAAAGAACCCCTGAATGGACTGCCCCCATTAAGTAGCTAACGTTTTTGGGGCAGTCCATTTTTTATAATCCAAACATTCCGCTGTTCAGCAGTTGCAGTGTCTTAACCTTTTCCGAACCGGGAACCAGTAAAGAAATATTATGCGGACTGCCCCCATAACTAACCATGGTTACATTTACATCGGATAACGAATCAAATAATTTCTGTAATACATGATCGGTCTGAGCAATTTCATTCCCTACAATAGAAACAATGGTTTGATCTTTTTCTACGTCCACTGTTCCAAATGGTTCCAGCTCTTTAATAATTTGAGGGAGAAACTGATCGGAATCGATTGTTACCGACACAGCTACTTCAGAAGTAGTAATCATATCAATAGAAGTTTTATACTTCTCAAATACTTCAAACACTTTACGGAGAAACCCATAAGCAAGCAGCATCCGGCTACTCTTTATTTTAATGGCAATGATGCCATCTTTTGCAGCAACTGCTTTTACACCAACACTGCCGGCTTCTTTTGTAATAACGGTACCATGTGCATCGGGCTGCATCGTATTCAGTAATCTTACCGGAACATTCTCCTGTTGTGCAGGCCAGATACAGGTAGGGTGAAGGATCTTTGCGCCAAAATAAGCGAGCTCGGCAGCTTCATCAAAGCTCAATTGGTCTATAGCAACTGTTTTATTTACAATGCGCGGATCATTATTGTGCATACCATCTATATCCGTCCAGATCTCACACACGTCCGACTGGGTTGCCGCCGCTATCAGTGAAGCAGTATAATCACTTCCTCCCCGCTTCAGGTTATCTACTTCCCCCCTTGCATTCCGGCATATATAACCCTGTGTAACCAAAATGTTTTTATCCGAATGCTTTTTAAGCAACTGTGCCAGTTTTATTTTAATGCTGCCCAGCTGCGGCTCTTCGTTCGCATCAATCGACATGAATTCCAAGGCAGGTAATAATTCATGACTGACCCCTTTTTCTTCGAGGTATACACAGAATAATTTTGTACTCATCAGCTCTCCCTGTGCCAGAATATCCTTGTTTAATGCCTCACTGAAAGAGATCCGCAGAATGATATGCAGAAATTCAAAATGCTCGGCAATCAGCGCATTGGCCTTTATTCTGAATTCGTCTTTAGCAAGTAATTGCTGAATGAAATTTTTATAATGCTCCTGCAGTTGTTCTATCCGTTGATTGGCTGCAGATCGATCCCCGCTTGCCAGACTGTTGCTGATTTCAACCAACGCGTTGGTTGTTCCGCTCAATGCACTTAATACCACAATCTTTCTTGAATCATCTTTAGTAACTAACGCTGCCACTTCCTGCATGCGCTCCGGCTTACCTACGCTGGTACCTCCAAACTTCATAACTTTCATAAGAACCCCTCCCCCAATTTTTTATTTACAATAATAGTTTCAGGGTGCGAAGGTACTTCACAAGTAGCATATTGCAGCAGGCTATCATCCAAATGGACCTTGGTTTACACAGCTGCTGTTTTCTCCGGGAGCTACCCTTAAATAACTGCAGAAATAAGTATAATAGGCCTGTCTGTATGCAGCTTTTTGCGAGAGTTTGCCGCCACATTCTATTCCTCCGTTAATCACATTCATTACAACACCAAATCCCGGTAATCTTCCGGCAATGCTGTCTTTACTGTCTGGAATCCATTTCCCCTGCATAATATCATGGCAGGACGGTTTGGGGAACTGCGGCGTCATCCAGAACCAGATAGCAGCTGCAAAACTCAGCACCGGGTCGGTAGATAATAGCGACGGCGCATCCAGTAATATTTGCTGATTGTTGAAATAGAACTGACTGAACTGTGCGTAATTATAGTTCCAGCTAAGCTGCATAGGACCTCTTCCATGATAGGAACGTCCTGCAACCGGTGGGATTTTTTTTGGATGGTATCTGTGTAGGAAATACAACCATTTTCACATCCCCGTTCTTCTACAAAATAGAGGCCCCAGGCAAAATACCCCCAGGCGCTCCCTCCCAGCCTCCACTTGTTTCCTGGGCAATATTCGCAAGAAATGCAGCCAGTTCTTATTTTTCTAAACGGTTGTTCCGTACTTTAAAAAATCAGGGAATCGTTTTGTTGCCTGTATAAATGCCGAATAAGAATAAAATTCTTTTACAGGAATGCCTGGTTTGTATCCGGATCTCACAGATGAAACCGCATAGCGGTTGGGAAATAAATAATTCCATTGCTTTTTACTGATGTATTTACTTACCACAGGTACCGGCACTGCCTGCACAAACTGCATAGACAACATACAGATTACTACAATAATATATTTAAGGGTATTGATCATTACAAACCTTGTATACCAAATATTGAACCAGTATTCTTCAGGTCTTCCACAATAGGATCCAGCAGAGGAATGCCGGCTGTTTTACGTACCAGCTCCATTTCTCTTTCCGGGTCGCCGGGTATGAGTACTTTCTCATATCCTTCTGCCGGCTTTGCTGAACGGAAA
>CALPNW020000157.1 GCA_943325035.2 Sphingobacterium thalpophilum
CCGATGGCTACATTGGGCGCAGGGCAACTTTGCAGCCAGTTAGGGCAGATATCAGCTGTTTTATGGAGCATATATGCAGCAATCTGGTTTAATACCTGTCCTTTATAAGGGATATTTCTAGGGAGAACCACATCAAAAGCAGAAATCCGGTTGCTGGCAATCATTACCAGCCAGTTATCCTGAATAGTGTATACATCTCTTACTTTTCCTTTGTAGAATGCGGTTTGACGAGGGAAGGTTTTAGCTGACATGCTGCAAAACTAAAACCCTATTTGACTAAAACAACTTAGTAACCGGCATTTTTCTCCACAAAATCATCCTCTGGCACAATAAATTAAATTTTTGCAAGTACTTAACATATACTATTTTGCCCCATATTTCAAATCAAAAATGCTATTATGAGAAGATTATTAGCCCATTTCGGCTTGTTTGTTTTTGCAACAATGCTGAGTTTATCGGCTATTGCACAACAATCGACAACCGTTTCAGGAAGTGTTAAAAACGGGAAGTCTAAAGAAGTGCTGTCTGCCGTGTCCGTATCAGTTAAAGGAGGATCAGCAGGAACCTATACAGATGACAAAGGAAACTTTAAGTTCTCCACTGTTCAGAAGTTACCTTTTACACTGGTTTTTTCTTCAGTAGGATATGCTCCCAAAGAAGTTTCAGTAAAAACCAACAACGAAACTGTAGCGGTTGAACTGGAAACATCATTCACCCTTGGTGATGAGATCGTAGTATCTGCTTCAAGAGTACCTGAGCGTATACTGGAGTCTCCTGTTTCTATTGAAAGGCTGAGTGCTTCCGCAATTAGGAATGCACCTGCTGCTAACTACTATGATATGATCGCCAGCCTGAAAGGGGTAGACGTTGTATCTGCAAGTTTAACTTTCACCAGTGTTGGTACCCGCGGTTTCAACAGTAGTGGTAATACCCGTTTAAATCAGATTGTTGATGGAATGGATAACCAGGCTCCTGGATTAAACTTCTCTGTTGGTAATGTAATCGGTTTAACAGAACTGGATGTAGACAATATTGAATTATTACAAGGTGCTTCTTCTGCATTATACGGTCCGGGTGGTACCAATGGTACTTTGCTGATCAACAGCAAGAACCCTTTCAAATACCAGGGATTAAGCTTTCAAATCAAACAGGGTGCAAACCATGTAGACAGCAAGCAGCGTCCAAGAGCTCCTTATTATGACTGGAGTCTTCGTTATGCAGAAAAGATCAATGAAAAATTTGCGTACAAGATCAATGCTCAGTTTGTACAGGCGCAGGATTGGTTGGCCAATAATGATGGTAACTACCTGAGATCACCTTTCTCTACAAACCCTAATGGTAATGTTATTGCGGGTAACAGACGTTCTGATCCTAACTATGATGGTGTTAACATCTATGGTGATGAAACAAATTTCAATCTGCAGAGTTCATTTGCAGGGGTAATTGCAGCTAATCCATTTTTAGGTGTTTTACCTGTTGGCGCTTTACCAGGTATTACTACACCAGTAGGTATTCCTTCTGCAGGTGTTCTTGGTTACTATGCCAACAGACCAACTTTTGTTTCCAGAACTGGTTACAACGAGAATCAGGTGGTAGACCCAACTACATTGAATGTTAAGTTGAGTGGAGCCTTGCATTATAAGTTAACCGACAAAATTGAAACCATTCTGGCTGGTTATTGGGGTTATGGTAATACCGTTTATACCGGTAGTGACCGTTACGCCCTGAAAGACCTGAAAATGGCGCAGTATAAATTAGAATTCAAAGCCAAGAATTGGTATGTAAGAGCATATGTTACCCGTGAAAATTCAGGTAGCTCATACAACTCTACCATCACTACCCGTTTGTTCAATGAAGCATGGAAACCAAGTGAAGCAGCATGGTTCCCTCAGTTTGTTGGAGCTACAGTGGGTAGTTCAACCAGTGGTGCCGTAGGTACCTGGTTAGGGGCACTTGGTGCAGCTTATGGTGCTGGCCTTGGTGCTGGCTTAACACCAACAGCTTCTCTGGCTGCTGCTCAGAATGCTGCTGCAAATGCTGTAGCGGTTAATAACGTTGCCATCTTAAATGCTGCCCGTGCGGTTGCAGATAATGGCCGTCCAACCGGTTTTATCGGAAACAATCCATTATTCCAGAAAGTAGCAGGAACCCCGATTTCTCAGGGTGGTGGCTTATTTGTAGATAAAACAGGTTTAAATACATTAGAAGGACAATATAACCTTACTGATGATTTAGGTCTTGCTTCTAAAGGAACCGATATCATGGTTGGTGGAAATATCCGTCAGTATGTATTGAACTCTAAAGGAACATTGTTTGCCGATACAATGGGCGTAATTAAAATCATGGAAACAGGTGCTTATCTGCAGGTTTCTCAGAAATTACTGGGGGATCGTCTGAAAATAACTGCTTCTGGCCGTTATGATAAGAATACCAATTTTAAAGGACGCTTTACTCCAAGAGTATCTGCAGTGGTGAAACTGGCTCAGGATCATAATCTGCGTTTCTCTTACCAGTCTGCTTACCGTTTCCCAACTACCCAAAATCAGTGGATCAACCTCCTGGTAGGTGGTGGTACCCGTTTAATGGGTGGTGTTCCTGAATTAAGGAACGGATATAATTTCTCTGGAAACCCTGCTTATACTTTAGCCAGTGTTCAGGCTTTTGGTGCAACCGCCCAAGCTGGTGCTCCAAACCCGTCACTTTTAAAAGTTCAGGAGTTCGGTGAGTTTAAACCAGAGTCTACCACTTCTTTTGAAGTAGGTTACAAAGGATTGATCGCTAAAAAGTTACTGATTGATGTATATGCTTATTGGGCTAAATACGAAAACTTCTTATCTGGTGTAACTGCTATTCAGCAGAGAGCCGGATTAACTCCAAGTTTATTTAACCTGTTGGATCCTAAAACAAGAATGGGTTACAGTATTTCTACCAATGCTCCCGGAATCGTTAATGTAAACGGTTGGGGTGCATCTGCTGAATACCTGATGCCTAAGAACTTCTCTGTTAATGCAAATATTTATTCTGATGTAATTGGTGAATTACCAGCAGGGTTTGTTTCTTACTTCAACACGCCTAAATATCGTGTTAACGCAGGATTCAGTAACAGTGGTTTCTTAAAAGACAATCGTGTTGGATTCAACGTAATGTACAGATGGGTTGACAGCTTCATGTACGAGGGAACATTTGCTGTAGGTCAGGTTCCTTCTTATTCTACTGTAGATGCTCAGGTTAGCTATAAACTGCCTAAAACCAAATCTATCATCAAAGTAGGTGGTACCAACATCCTGAACAAGTACTATACCAATGGTTTTGGTAACATACAGATCGGTGGTTTGTATTACTTAAGCTTTGGCTGGAACGTATTTTAGGTTCAAATAATTGGATTAATAAGTATGCTAAATCCCTTCCCGGTTTCCGGGAAGGGATTTTTTCGTTTTATATGTCTTAATCTTCTATTTTTGTGCACATTTTAAAATGACCAATTATGCGTTCAATAGCTTTTAGAGAAGCCCTGCGTGAGGCGATGAGTGAAGAGATGAGAAGAGATGAGAAAGTTTTCCTGATGGGAGAAGAAGTGGCTGAATACAATGGTGCTTATAAAGTAAGTCAGGGTATGCTGGCAGAATTCGGTGCTAAAAGAGTGATAGATACTCCTATTGCAGAATTAGGTTTTACAGCAGTAGCCGTAGGTGCAGCCCAGAACGGCCTTCGTCCGATAGTAGAATTTATGACCTGGAACTTTGCTGTTCTGGCGATGGATCAGATATTAAATACAGCTTCTAAAATGCTGGCAATGAGCGGAGGCCAGATCGGTTGTCCGATCGTATTCAGAGGACCTAATGGAAGTGCCGGACAGCTTGGTGCGCAACACTCTACCGCATTCGAAAGCTATTATGCCAATATCCCCGGTTTAAAAGTGGTTTCTCCTTCCAACGGATATGATGCCAAAGGATTAATGAAGCAGGCGATCCGTTATGAAGAAGATCCTATTATGTTCATGGAGAGTGAAGTGATGTATGGTGATAAATGCGACGTTCCCGAAGAAGAATATTATATACCACTCGGTAAGGCAGATGTAAAAAAACAAGGACGTGATGTAACCATCGTTTCTTTCAATAAAATGATGAAAGTTGCACTGGGTGCGGCTGCAGAATTAGAAAAAGAAGGCATCAGTGCCGAAGTAATTGATCTGAGAACCATTCGTCCTTTAGACTGGATGACCATTCTGGAAAGCGTTAAAAAAACAAATCGGCTGGTAATTGTAGAAGAGCAGTGGCCGTTTGCTTCTATCTCTTCTGAGATCAGTTACAGAATTCAAAAAGAAGGATTTGATTATTTAGACGCACCTATCAGAAGAATCACTGCAGCAGATGCTCCGATGCACTATGCGCCAAACCTTACAGCGCTTGCTATGCCGGATGTCAGCAGAACAGTTAAGCTGGTGAAGGAAGTGATGTACATGAAAAAATAATGTTGCTTAAAAACGCATTCTTTTTATTGTTCCCTGTTTTTTTCACTACACAGGGGGCCTCCCAGTCTGTAAAAGACTCTGTTGATCTGAACAGTAGTTTAAAGGAAGTGGTAGTAACTGCTTTCCATACAGGCATGCGATGGAAAGAATTGCCTGCAGCCCTGGCAGTATTAACCAATAAAGAAATTAACCAGTATTCACCGGTTTCTCTTGTGCCGGTTATGAATATGGTACCCGGGGTTAGAATGGAAGAACGTTCTCCCGGAAGTTATCGCCTTTCTATGAGGGGTAGTTTGCTTCGTTCGCCCTTTGGAGTAAGAAATATCAAGGTTTACCTGAATGGTATTCCCCTGACCGATGCTACCGGAAATACTTACCTGAATTTACTGGACCTGCAACAGGCCAATCAGATAGAAATAGCCAAGGGGCCTGCTGCAAGTGTTTATGGCGCAGGCACAGGCGGGGCCGTATTGTTTAACCGTAACCAGCTATTCACAGATTCAGGCGTGCATCATTATGCCGCAGGCTTTTCTGCAGGATCCTATGGAATGAACCAGCAAAGCGGGGAATGGAATTACAGTAACTCAACATTCACTTCTGCTTTACAGTTGAACAGAGTTCAATCGGATGGATACAGGGAACAATCAGCTTTACTCAAGTCCGGGATTAACTGGCAGACTGCTTCCCGGTTCAATAATCAGGAGTTCAGTACATTGTTGTTCTACACCAAACTTTACTATGGAACTCCCGGCGGAATAACGGCAGCGCAGATGTTGCTGAATCCAACTCTTTCCAGACAGCCTGCCGGCCTGTTGCCCGGAGCTTTACAGCAAAAAGCAGCTATCACTAACAGTACCCTTTTTTTGGCGGTCAAGCATGTTTATACGCTCAATGATCAGGTACAGATCAGGAGCTTTTTATCGGGGAGCAGTACTGATTTCTCCAATCCGTTTATTACCAATTTTGAGGAACGGAAAGAGCTGAATCTGAATGCAGGGGTACAGCTGATCACAAAGCTGTTTAAGAGTGGGAGTGGATTGCAGTGGATCAACGGAATTGAAGGAATGTTCAACCGTTCAGCCATCAGTAATTTCAATAATAAAGAAGGGATTGCAGGGCTGCTTCAAAACAATGATCTGCTATTCAGCAAACAGGCTTTTTTTTACTCGCAGATCAAATACAGGTTATTCTCCAGGCTTACTGTTACAGCTGGATTTAGTGTAAATCATCAATCATACGAATACAAAAGGCTAAGTGATCCACAACCTGTTTCTGCCAAACGGATTATCAGTGCACCATTTGTTCCAAGACTTGCATTGTCGTATAAACTGAATAATGATTTAACGTTGTACGCTATAGCTGCAGAGGGATTCTCTTCGCCAAGTCTGGCAGAAGTCCGTCCATCCGACGGTAATTTTTATCCTTTTTTGCAGGCAGAAAAAGGATGGAATCTGGAGGCAGGTATAAAGGGTACTGTGATGAAGGAGAGGATCACGATAGATCTTGCCTTTTACCGGTTCAAACTAAATGATGCTATCGTAAGAAGAACGGATAACGCAGGGGCAGACTATTTTGTGAACGCCGGCTCCACGCTGCAACAGGGTGCAGAACTGTTGATGAAGTACCAGCTGATCCGTAAGGCGAACGGTTTTGTTCGCTCGGTATCGCTGATGAACAGTTTTAGTTTTCAGCCATACCGGTTTCTGGATTACCGGCAGGGAAGTACTGATTTTTCCGGAAACCATCTTACCGGGGTGCCCGAAAAAAGCTGGATTACTGGCGTAAATATGACTGCAAAATATGGCTGGTATTTAAATACAATGCTGAATTCAACTTCCGGAATACCACTCAACGATGCCAACACGGTGAGTGCAGCTGCTTATCAGTTGTTACAGGCTAAAATCGGCAAAACCTTTGGCTGGCAAAAAAACCGGTTAGAGGTTTTTGCAGGAGGAGATAACCTGCTGAACCAGTTATACAGTCTGGGGAATGATATTAATGCAGCAGGTAACCGCTATTTTAATCCGGCAGCTGCAAGAAACTGGTATGCGGGTATTCGTTTCGGATTTCAATGATTAACTTTATAGATAATCTTTATTATGGCAGCTATCTTAATTATTGATGATGAACGTGCTATCCGGAATGTGCTGAAAGACATTCTCGGAAATGAGGGCTACCAGGTAGAGGAAGCTGCTGATGGCGAAGAGGGATTAAAAAAATTGCGGGCAGGAAATTTTGATGCTGTTTTGTGTGACATCAAAATGCCTAAACTGGATGGACTGGAGTTTCTCCAGAAAGCGAAAGAAGAAAATGCGGATATACCGGTGATCATGATCAGCGGACACGGAAATATTGAAACCGCAGTGGATGCGGTGAAGAAAGGGGCCTTCGATTATATAGCCAAACCTCCCG
>CALPNW020000158.1 GCA_943325035.2 Sphingobacterium thalpophilum
GATACTACCCGGATTACAGCTATCGGATCGGGCGGAAAAAATCCGCTGAGCTACCAGCTCAATACAGGCGCATTCCAGGCTTCCGGTATATTCTATGGCGTTAAAGCCGGAACGTATTCTATTACCGTGAAAGACAGCAATGCCTGTACCATCACTAAACCAATCGTGATCGTGGTAACGCCTACCGCTCTTATTGCAAAAGCCCAGGCTAACAACATCAGCTGTTTTGGCGGAACTACAACAGTAACGGTAAGTGCAACCGGTGGAACAACTCCTTATACCGGCACTGGTACATTCACCGTTCCCGCTGGCACCTACAACTATATTGTTACCGATGCCCTTGGATTAAAAGATACTGCTACCATTACAGTAACAGCACCAACGCAACTAAATATGAATATTTCTGCCGGTAGCGTTCCTACCTTCTATGATACTACACGGATCATTGCTTCTGCTTACGGAGGAACTTCGCCTTATAGTTATAAACTCAACGACGGCGCCTACCAGTCTTCAGGCACATTCTACGGAAATATTGCCGGGGTGTATACTGTTACTGCTAAGGATGCCAATGGATGCACCATAACACAGACCATTCAGATCATTGTTACCGGCCTGCCTCCATTGCCCGACAAAAAATTCAGAATAGTTGTATATCCTAATCCAACCACTACCTATTTCACTTTAAAAACAATCAAGTACCGGGGTAGTGCACTTCCGATTAAGATCAGGGTATTTAATTCTACCAGTACACTGGTTTATGCTATGCAGGGAATGACGGATGTGATATATACATTCGGAGGAAATTTCCCTCCGGGAACTTATACAATTATTGCAGAAGTAGATAATACGATACAGGCTCTCAGTATAATAAAACTGTAAAACATACTACACTGTAAAAACAAATAGCACTGTTAAAACAGGGCACCCTTAAAATAAAAAAGGATCTTCCGAATTGGAAGATCCTTTTTTATTGCTAACCCGTTACTTATAAAAAATAAAAATGACCGTCATCAGAAAGTTGAATGACCGTCATTTTCAGGTGGCATATTTTACAATCACCCTGCGCCCTGACAGTGATCAGTGTTCACAGAAAATTCAACCTATACCTTTAATTATATTTATTCACTTAAACGATTGTACTATGTCTACTTTAAAAGTAATTGAGTTAATGGCCAACTCTCCAAAAAGCTGGGAAGACGCCACACAGCAGGCTGTTGCGGAAGCATCAAAAAGCATTCAGCACATCCGGTCTGTTTATGTAAAAGACCACAGCGTTCTGGTAGAAAAAAATAAAATTGTAGAATACCGTGCTACACTAAAACTTTGTTTTGAGATAGAGCACAAGACAAACAACAATCACAAAGAAAGAAAAATAAATAAAAAATAAATTTGCCGGATTTTCAGGATATGGTCACTGGCTGAACTGCCATCGCTTTTACCTTTTCGCTCATGGTTCTGTTAAAACTGCTTTTCTGCCATTGCCATACATCTGAAACCATTTCTTTTAAGCCTTTTTCTGCTTTCCAGTTCAGCACGTCATTGGCCAGGGTAACATCCGCATAAACACTTGGGGCATCCCCTTCCCGTCGGTCTCCCATTTCATAATTCACTTTTACCTGATTGGTTTTTTCAAACGCATCTATAATCTGCAAAACAGAAATTCCATTTCCTGTTCCAATATTATATACTTCAAATGGTTTGTTGTCTGGGGTTTGCAATAACCGCTCACAGCTCTTAACATGTGCTTTAGCAAGATCTGTTACATGAATATAATCGCGTACACAGGTTCCGTCGGGTGTTGCATAATCATTTCCATAAACAGTAATCTGCTTTCTTAATCCGGAGGCGGCCTGGGTTACCAGTGGCATCAGGTTATTGGGCGTTCCGATGGGTAATTCTCCCAATAAGCCTGCAGGATATGCACCTACCGGGTTAAAGTAACGCAGTGCAATACATTTAAGCCATCCGCTTTCAGCTGTTTTACGCAGGATCTCCTCACCCATTTGTTTGGTACTGCCGTATGCAGAAAGAGGCGCCTTAAAATGAACCTCTTCATTTACAGGTAAACTGTCGGGGTCTCCATACACTGTAGCGGATGATGAAAAAACAAGATTAGGTATAGCATACAGGCGCATATAGTCCAGCAGATTGACCAGCGAGAAAAGATTATTCCTGAAATACTTCAGGGGTTCCCTCACCGATTCACCTACCGATTTAAATGCAGCAAAATGAATGACCGCATCAATTGATTTTTCATTTTCAAAAATATTTTCCAAAACCTTGCTGTCTGCAAGGTCGGCCTTATACAGCTTAGGTTTTATGCCTGTTATATGCTCAATATTATCGAGAATAAATAGTCTGGAATTACTCAGATTATCTATAATAACCACTTCATACCCTGCTTTTATGAGCTCAACAACTGTGTGAGACCCGATATACCCAAGCCCGCCTGTAACCAATATTCTTTTCTTATACATATAATGAATTTTTTCAGGTTAATTATAATCTGGCATCTACCAGCTCTCTGGCTATAACAGATTTTGAATCGAATATCACCGTATTGCAATTGGTGATCTCCGATAGGTCGAGCCGGGTAAGTTCATCATGAGAAACGGCAAGTATCAGTCCGTCGTATTTTCCATCTATATGATCCAGCAATTCTATCCCATATTCGGATTTCACTTTTCCTTTGTCTGCCCATGGATCAAATACATCCACTTTTACTCCGTAATGCAGTAATTCATTGTAGATATCTATCACCCTGGAATTGCGGATGTCCGGACAATTTTCTTTGAATGTTATACCCAGTATCAATATGGAAGCTCCCTTGATGCGATGCTCTTTTTCAATCATCAGCTTGATAACTTTATTGGCCACAAACTGCCCCATCTGGTTATTCACCCTGCGTCCGGACAGGATAACCTGTGGATGGTATCCCAACGATTCTGCTTTGTGTGCGAGATAATAGGGATCTACGCCGATGCAGTGCCCTCCTACCAGACCCGGTTTATATTTCAGGAAATTCCATTTGGTGGCTGCTGCATCCAGCACATCATTGGTATCAATATTCATGCGGTCAAAAATCAGCGCCAGCTCATTTACAAAGGAGATATTGATATCACGTTGCGCATTCTCTATGGCTTTGGAGGCTTCCGCTACTTTCATACAAGGTGCCAGATGCGTTCCTGCAAGAATAATACTTGCATAGAGTTCGTTGATTATTTTAGCATACTCGGGTGTTGACCCGGAAGTTACTTTCTTGATCTTGGTGAGTGTATTTACTTTGTCGCCCGGATTAATTCTTTCGGGAGAATAACCACAGAAAAAATCGGTATTAAAAATCAGGCCGCTGAATGCTTCCAGAACAGGCACACAATCTTCTTCTGTACAGCCCGGATAAACGGTGGATTCGTATATTACAATATCCCCTTTACGAAGCGCTTTACCCACTGTTTCACTTGCCTTTAACAATGGCGTAAGATCAGGCCGGTTAAACCGATCTATCGGTGTAGGTACGGTAATAATATACGTATTTGAATACTGAATATCTTCCGGATCAGCAGTAAAACTTAACCCTGCTTCTTCTATTACGGGAGGATAACAAACCAGCGTTGGATGTTCATCATAGTTGACCCTTTGATTATCGTATTCAAAATAGGTATTTTTTACTTTTCGCTTTAACACCGCCTTCAGTTCCCCGGGATCTGTTTCCAGGGTTCTGTCTACACAATTATTCAGTTCCTGAACACGTTCTTGGTTAGTATCAAAGCCGATAACAGGATATTTTTTGGCAAATTCAACCGCCAATGGAAGCCCAACATAACCAAGACCAACAATGGTGATTTTATGATTGTAATTCATAATTCAACTATTTACAGATGATGAAAACTTTTTTTTGGCAAGGATTTTGTATTCTATTTTTCTTTAAACACCTCCAAAATGAATAGGACACTTACAGGAATCTGTCTTGCATTTTTATGCATTGGTTTAACAAATAATAATTTATTTGCAACTATTTATTATGCAGACCCTTCTTCGGTGTCTGCTTCATCTAACGGAACTTTAAACAACCCCTGGAGAACTATTGCTGAGGTAAATGCAGGTACTGCATTACTTAATCCAGGCGATCAGGTACTTTTTAAACGGGGCCAGACCTACTCCGGCAGACTAACTGTTTACCGTTCCGGTACAGCTGCAAACCCGATCGTTTATGGAAATTATGGATCCGGAAACCTTCCCGAGTTTAATAACAGCATATCAGATGTTATTGGTATTTATAATAAACAGTACGTAATAATAGACGGCATCAGCATCACAGACAAGTCTATCAGTGCAACAGACCGCGCTGTTCAGGCAAAAATCAGTTATGCCATTGTAATCAGTAATTCTTCCAATTGCACTATTAAGAATTGTAATATATCTCTTGCAGGCGTTGGAATAAGTGTTTCTGCCGGGTCGGACAATACAACCATAACCAGAAATTATATTCATAATTTACGTATGGTAAGAAATACACCAACAAGCATTAATTCAAACGATGATTATGGAGCAAACCCAATGGTTGTAGGGAGCTCCAACAATACCATTTCTTATAACCAATTCGAAGAATGCTGGGCATTGAGTTATGACTATGGGTACGACGGCGGAGCGGTTGAATTATTTGGAACAGCAGTCAATAACAATAAAATAATTTATAATACCGCCATCAATTGTGATGGCTTTACAGAAATAGGAAGTGCGTCTGGCGGAGAGTGTAATAATAATATAGTGGCATATAATAAGATTATTAATTGCGGGGTTGCCGGCACTTTTCAGAATTCAGGCACATTTTATACCCGTATCAATAATCTTCAGTTTTATAACAACACCATAGTTGAAACCGTTTTACATTATCAGAAAGCTGCTAATATATTCTGGATGTCGGGATCAGGTTCTGCCGGTATGCTCCTTGTAAAGAATAATATTTTCTGGCTGTCTACCGGAGTAAATATCGCCCAGGCCAAATTCAGTTCGGGCCAGCTTGTTCATTCAAATAATATATTCCGGATGACCAGCGGCACAACCGGATTTCTCCCCGGAAACAATGAGATGGTCAGTAATTCTGCCATCCTTTTTTCCAGTACTTCCGGAGACCCTTCATTATGGAATTATACACCGGCAGCGGGCAGCCCGGCTATTAATTTCGGAACAGCCGTAGGATTTGATATTGATTTCAACGGCAACCCAATCATAGGCAATCCGGATGCCGGCATACTGGAGCTGGCTAAGACGGATCAAGTAGTTGTTCCATTAACTGCTTCTGCCACGGGCGGGAAAATTCTTTGCAACGGTGGAACAGCCTCCATCAACGTAAGTGCAACCGGCGGTATCGCGCCCTATACCGGAACCGGCATTTTTTTAATGCCGGCAGGGGAATACAAGTATTCTATTAGTGATGCAGCCGGAAGTAATATTGTTGTTTCTACAACCCTTGTACAGCCGCCGGTACTGAGTCAGGACCTAATGGCTGGAACTATTTTAACAGCGGGTGGATCTACTTCTCTTTCAGCAATAATAAAGGGCGGCTCTGGCCCGTATAGTTTCAGTATCAATAACGGCCCGGTTCAATCAAACAATGTTTTTTTTAATCTTACTGCAGGAAACTATGCTGTTAAAGTAACAGATGCAAATATTTGCAGCACTATAAAAAGTATCAGCATTTCCGATCCCTTCACTAAAGTGAGCGGAACGCTGAAAAATATGCTGACTGTATATCCGAATCCAACCAGTAATTATTTTTCATTTTTTACAGGAGATATTACAGGAACAACAACTTTGGATATTGAAGTATATACTATTTTGAGCACCTTAGTTTATAAAGCAAAGGTATCTGTTGGTGAAACGGTCAATTTCGGACATCAGTTTATTGCGGGCCCTTACATTTTAAAAGCAATGATTGGCAAAATGGTACAAACAGTTCAACTGATTAAACTATAAAATCATTGGTCAAAGGGTGATTTGATACTGATGACCACTTTTCTGTCGGGCCATCTGCTTTCTCTGCTACCGGAATTGATTACGGCCAGCTTATTACCTGCATAAGAAGTCAGAATTCTTTTTCCATCAATTCCCAGACTCATCAGGTAAGAAGCCACTGTAATTGCCCGTTTCCTGGATAGTTTCATATTATAATCAAATCTACCTTCCTTAGAAGCGAGGCCCAGCAGATAGATATTATATTCCGTATTAATTTTCAGAAAGTCTACTACTTGATTTGCCAGCACTAACCCATTTTTAGTAAAATCTGATGCATCATACTCAAAATAAATACTCTTCACTTTAACATCCGGTACAACCCATTTATTTTCCCCGGATTTTGTTGCTCCGGAAATGTCTGGCCCTAAAGGACAGCCCGCATTATACAATGATCCGAAAACATCAGGGCATTGATCAAATTCATTCAGTATTCCATCGCCATCCCTGTCATCAATGTATTGGATACTTCTTCTGGCAACAACCGTGATGGTGTCTTCTTTAATTTGTTGTAAAACCAGGAAGGGTAATTTATAAGTTGCGTTCCCACTATAATTACCATTGCCATTACGATTACCATTGCCATTGCCATTGCTGTTTTCACTGCCATTTTCATTACTATATTTATTATCTGCCTCGTCGTCTGGCAAAGGCCGTATCTTTTTACCTGATTTTTTATTAAAAGGGATAACAGCAGCAGAAACTTCTATATGGGTAACATTATAATATGACTTGTGC
>CALPNW020000159.1 GCA_943325035.2 Sphingobacterium thalpophilum
AAAGACGTACTTTTTATTACTACGCCCCAAGACCAGGAACAGTTTAAAAGACTGCTTGGAGATGGCAACGAAATCGGTTGCAACTTTTCTTATGCAGTGCAGCACGAGCCCAATGGACTGGCGCAGGCATTTGTGATCGGCGAAAAATTTATTGGTAACGATAAGGTTTGCCTGATTCTCGGAGACAATATTTTTTACGGGGCAGGTTTCAGTAAACTGGTGCAGTCTTTCAGTGATGTGACCGGTGCTGCTGTATTTGCTTATGAAGTAAATGATCCTGAACGCTATGGTGTGGTTGAGTTTGATGTAAACCAGAAAGCCATTTCCATTGAGGAAAAACCACAACAGCCCAAATCCAATTATGCAGTTCCCGGACTTTATTTTTATGACAACAGCGTGGTGGAGATTGCTAAAAATATTCAACCGTCTCCGCGTGGCGAATATGAGATCACCGATGTAAACAGGGTGTATCTCGAAAAAGGAGAGCTGAGTGTGGGTATCATGAACAGAGGTACCGCCTGGCTGGACACCGGTACGTTCGATTCATTTGCGGATGCCTGTGAATTTGTGCGGGTCATTGAAAAACGCCAGAGTCAGAAAGTGGGTTGTATAGAAGAAGTGGCGTACCGGATGGGCTTTATTAACCACGATCAGTTGATTGTACTGGCCGATAAGTACTCAAAAAGTGGCTATGGCGAATACCTTCGCAGGCTGAAATTGAAATAATATTGACTTTGTTGAACTTTTTTAAAAGAAAGCTGTTCTAATTTGAACAGCTTTTTTATTTTATGAACGCTTTCACCATTAAAGACCTCGAAAATCTATCCGGCATTAAGGCCCACACCATCCGGATATGGGAGCAGCGTTATTCTTTGCTCAGCCCACAGCGTACCAATACCAATATCCGGTATTACTCCAATACTGAATTAAAGACCGTTCTCAATATCGCCCTGCTGAATAAATACGGGTTCAAGATCTCTCATATCGATAAAATGTCTGCCGGTACCATCAAGGAAAAAATCCTTTCCCTGTCTCATTCGGATGCACAACAGGAGCGCATGGTCAATGAGCTGATCGGCTTTATGGTAGAAATGGATGTAGATGCGTTCGAATCTACCCTAAACAAATACATTGAAGACAAAGGCATTGAGAAATGCATCATTCAGATCATATTCCCTTTTTTAAGCAGGGTAGGTATTCTCTGGTTAACGAATCATATCAACCCGGGTCAGGAGCACCTGGTGACCAATCTGATCCGCAATAAACTGGTAGTTGGTCTGGAGGCCGTTCCTACAAATTTGAATTGTAAAAACACGGCCTTGCTTTTTCTTCCGGAAGGAGAACACCATGAACTCGGCATTCTGTTTGCCTGTTATCTGCTGAAAAGCAGAGGGGTACGGGTGGTGTATGTTGGATCGAATATTCCGCTGAAAGACATCGAATTCATCGCCCGGTTCAAAAAACCGGATTTTCTCTATTCTCACCTCACTTCGGTTGCCAATAATTTTAATTTTGAGAAGTTTCTGATCAATGTTCATCAGAAAATACCCGATCTGCCCGTGGTCATTTCCGGCCTGCTTACCCAGAATTACAAGAAGAAATTACCCGAAAACATCTCCCTCAAAAAGTCATTGGCTGAGGTAATGGACTATATATCAGCACTTTAGTTTTGTTTCACCTTTAACTGGCAATTCTTAAACAAAAATATTTGGGGGATAATCGAATTCTGTTTAGTTTTACACTATAGAAAATTAAACAAAGTTTATGTCTACCATCGATTTTAACGAGATGTTACTGAACAATACAGAATTCTTAAAGCCTTTTGCGGTTACTTTAACCCGCGATAATGAGGCTGCAAAAGACCTTTATCAGGAAACACTGTTCCGCGCACTGGCCAACAAGGACAAATACAATGTTGGAACAAATATTAAAGCATGGCTCTACACCATCATGCGTAATATTTTCATCAATAATTACAGAAGGAACGCCAAACAGGCCACCATATTCGATAGTACACCCAATGAATATCTGCTGAACCTCAACCAGGTTACTGTTGCAAACGATGCCATTGCGGGTCTTAATTTAAAAGAAGTAAAACAGGCCATTCATAATCTGCCACAAATTTTCAAAACCCCTTTTCTGCTCTATTTTGATGGATATAAATACCATGAAATTGCTGAAATGCTGGAAGAGCCTCTAGGCACTATTAAAAGCAGAATTCACTTTGCCCGTAAGTTGCTCAAATCTCATGTACAACGTTTCTAAAATTTATTCTTAACTTTCTGCTTCATCATGAAAAAGAAAGTTGTAGTTATTGGTAGCGGATTTGCAGGCATGTCCGCAGCCTCCTTCATGGCCAAAGCCGGTTGGGACGTTTCTCTGGTTGAAAAACATGGAACGCCCGGCGGGCGCGCACGCAGGTATACCGAAGATGGTTTTATTTTTGATATGGGGCCAAGCTGGTACTGGATGCCGGATGTATTTGAACGGTATTTTAACCAGTTCGGAACCACGGTTGCCGAGTACTACGATTTAATAAGATTAGACCCTTCTTACCGGGTCTACTGGCCTGATGGTCCGGTAGATATTCCTGCTGATTACGACGCTTTCAAAGCTTTATTCAACAAAATAGAACCAGGTAGCGGAGACATGCTCGATCAGTTCATGGAAGAAGCTGCCTATAAATACGTGGTAGGAATCAGCAAACTGGTTTTTAAACCCGGACAGTCTATTACTGAGTTCTTAGACTGGGATCTGGCAAAAGGTGTTTTTCGGTTAGACGTGTTCAATTCCATAAAAACGCATGTAGCCAAGCATTTTAAAAATTCGAAGCTGGTTGAATTGATGGAGTTCCCTGTTCTGTTTCTCGGGGCACTTCCCGAGCATACGCCTGCCTTATACAGCCTGATGAATTATGCGGATGTTAAAGGTGGTACCTGGTACCCTGAAGGTGGAATGTTTAAGATTGTAGAAGCCATGTATGATCTGGCGGTTTCTCTGGGTGTGAAATTTTATTTTAACCAGGATGTTGAGCACATCAAAGTGCACAATGATATTGCAACCGGAGTTGATTCCATTAACCATACCATTGAAGGATCACCAAGAACTTTTTTTGAAGCGGATGTAGTGATTGGCGGGGCAGATTACCACCATGTGGAAACCAAGTTGCTTCACAAGCAACACCGCAGCTATTCGGATGAATACTGGGAAAAAAGAGTGATGGCTCCCAGCTGTATTCTCTACTATGTAGGGTTGAACAAAAGACTGGAAGGAATTCAGCACCATTCGCTGTTTTTTGATACTTCCTTTGCCGTACACGGTCAGGAGATTTATACCACTAAAGAATGGCCTACCGATCCGTTATTTTATGTGAGTGCCACTTCTGTTACAGATAAAACAGCCGCTCCGGAAGGTTGCGAAAACCTGTTTTTACTGATTCCAGTGGCTGCAGGCCTTACCAATGATACCGAGGAATTGAGAGACCGGTACTTTAAACAGATTATAGACAGAATGGAAAAACAACTTGGCCAGTCTATTATGGACGCCGTTATTTATAAAAAATCCTTTGCCCACAGCGATTTTATCAGCGAATACAACGCTTTTAAAGGAAATGCTTACGGTTTAGCGAACACTTTACTGCAAACTGCTGTTTTAAAGCCGTCGTGCAGAAGCAAGAAAGTAAGAAATCTGTTTTTTACGGGTCAGCTTACTGTACCCGGTCCGGGAGTGCCTCCAAGCTTAATAAGCGGGGAAGTGGTTGCCGGTGAGGTGGTGAAAGCTTTTGGAATTTAGCGCCCAATTATTTAATAAAAGTGTAAAACAGCTATGTTAGAAATTTTTAATGAAGTAAGTCAGGCATGCAGCAAAGTTGCCACGGAGAGATACAGTACCAGTTTTTCTTCGTCTATCCGTTTGCTGCACAAAGACCTTCGTGGATCAATATTTAATATTTACGGCTTCGTTCGTTTTGCCGATGAAATTGTAGATACTTTTCACGGTCATGATAAAGAAGTGCTGCTGCAGGAATTCAGGGAAGCGACTTACCAGGCTATTGAACGTAAGATAAGTTTGAACCCGATCCTGAACAGTTTTCAGTTAACGGTGAATGAATATAAAATCGATCACCAGCTGATTGAGGCATTCCTGCACAGCATGGAGCTGGATCTGGGAAAGAAAAAATACGACCGGGCCGGATACGAAGAATACATTTACGGAAGTGCAGAAGTAGTGGGCTTGATGTGCCTGAACGTATTTTGTGAAGGCAATAAAGAAGAATGCGAAAGGCTGAAGCCTGCTGCAAGAAGCCTGGGTGCTGCATTCCAGAAAGTAAATTTTCTGCGTGATCTTAAAGCAGACTATGAAGGCTTAGACCGGGTTTATTTTCCGGGCTGCGATTTCAGTAATTTCACCATGGCCGATAAAACAATGATTGAAGCGGATATTCAGCAAGATTTTGATGATGCTTATATAGGCATTGTGCACTTGCCATTGAAAGCCAGGTTTGGTGTGTATGTTGCCTACAAGTATTATCTTTCTTTATTCAAGAAAATCAAAAAAGTGCAACCCCAGAAAATACTCGATCAGCGGATCCGTATTCCGGATCATGGAAAAATATTCATCCTTGCAAAAGCAGGAATCAGGAGTCAGCTGAATTTGCTGTAGAAAATACTAAATGATTGTATGGAACAGGTGATACTGGTAGATGAGCAGGACAATGAAACGGGCCTGATGGAAAAAATGGAGGCACATGAAAAAGCGCTGTTACACAGGGCGTTCAGTGTTTTTATTTTTAACAGTAAGGGTGAAATGCTGTTGCAGCAAAGAGCATTGAGCAAATACCACAGCGGCGGATTATGGACCAACAGTTGCTGCAGTCATCCAAGACCCGGTGAAGAAGTTTCGGCCGCTGCTTACAGACGATTGAAGGAAGAAATGGGTTTTGTAACCAGCCTCCATAAAGTTTTCGATTTTGTTTATAAAGCATCTTTCACGAACGGTTTAACCGAGCATGAATTTGATCATGTTTTTGTAGGAGCTTACGATGGTGTAATTGTTCCGGATGCGGCGGAAGTAGAAAATTATGCCTACCATTCTCTGGAACGGTTAGAAGAGCTGATGGATTCGTTTCCGCAGGATTTTACAGAATGGTTTAAAATTGCATATCCCAAAATAAAAACATGGTGGTTGATTCAAAAGCAATAGTGATTGGCGCCGGAATAGCTGGCCTGGCCGCAGCCATCAGGCTGCGTGTGCAGGGTTTTGAGGTGAATGTATTTGAACAAAACAGTTATCCGGGTGGCAAGCTGAGCAATTTTAAACTGGGCGATTATCAGTTTGATGCCGGCCCCAGTTTATTTACACAACCCGAAAATATCCGTGAATTATTTGAGCTGGCAGGAGAAGACATGACCAGTCATTTTTCCTGCCAGCAAATGCCGGTTTCCTGCAATTATTTTTATGAGGATGGAACTTTTGTACAGGCATTTTCCGATTCCACTGCACTGGCACAAGAACTGGAAGAAAAACTGGGTGAGCCTGCCGGAAATACCATTGCATTTCTGAAACAATCTGCCGGTATATACAATAACATTGGTACCCTGTTTCTCCATAACTCTCTGCATAAAATGGCTACCCTCTTTAACAGGGGCGTTCTATCTGCCATAAAATATACCCGGTTGCGCTATCTGTTTAAATCGATGAATGCGTTGCACGAGCAACAGTTCCAACAGGCTAAAACAATTCAGCTGTTCAACCGGTATGCTACTTATAACGGAAGCAATCCATACCAGGCTCCGGCAATGCTTACCATGATCCCTCATCTGGAACACAACCAGGGAAGCTATTATCCCGTGGGCGGCATGATCAGCATCACCAATGCTTTGTACCGCCTGGCCGAAAGACGGGGAGTGGTATTTCATTTTAATGCACCGGTTGAGCGCATCATCCGCACAGAGAACCTGGTGAAAGGAGTGGTGGTTGCAGGGGAAAATATAGAAGCTGATGTGGTAGTAAGTAATATGGATATCTATTTTACCTACAAACACCTGTTGGGCAGTGAAGTACTTGCAAAAAAAGTATTGAAGCAGGAGAGAAGCAGCAGCGCTTATATTTTTTACTGGGGGATTAAAAAAAGCTTTGATCAGTTAACGCTGCACAATATTTTTTTTACCAGCGACTATAAAAAGGAGTTCGATCATTTATTTAAAACCGGGAGTGCCCAGGACGATCCAACCGTATACATCAATATTACGTCTAAATGTGAGCCCGGCTTACAGGCACCCAACGGAAAAGAAAACTGGTTTGTAATGGTGAATGCCCCTGCCAACAGAGGACAGGACTGGGAAGCATATGGGATAAAATACAGGGCTGCGGTTATTGAAAAACTCAGCAGAATGCTGGGTGAAGACATTGGCGCACTCATTGAAGAAGAACAGGTATTAACACCGGTAACCATTGAGTCTAAAACAGCTTCCTACATGGGGTCCTTGTATGGAACCAGTTCTAACAGCAAGATGGCCGCGTTCATGCGCCATCCGAATTTCAGCAAAGTAGAAGGTTTGTATTTTGTAGGCGGTAGTGTACATCCTGGCGGTGGTATTCCGCTTTGTTTGAACAGCGCAAAAATTATGGCAGGGATGGTAGAAAAAGACCGTAAGCATAAAACAGCATCACATTGACTTTTAGTAAATTAAATATCAGTGCATTTTTAGCCATACTGTTTCATGTA
>CALPNW020000160.1 GCA_943325035.2 Sphingobacterium thalpophilum
CATTGAACGGCTGCTCTCATCCAGTTCATCCGCAATCTGAAGCAGTGCATTGATCAAAAATGTAATGCTGCCCCTGGTTGTTCCGATATTGGTCATGAACAACACGGTATTGCGCGAAGTTTTATTTACCTGAATATTAAACCGTTCCATCAGATAGCTGTTCTTAAACGCATCTCCGGTTATTCCTGCTTTGCCTACACTTAGGGTAACTTTTGTAGGATCCAGTACAAACTCATCTTTTTCCCAGGCTTCTTCCATCCTGTTCCAACCGTCTTCTACTGTATAATATTCATTCTGGCCACATTCGCGGTAGCCGGCAGGTATCAGGTCGTTCACGTTCAATACATGAAAGTACTTACTCAACCGGGGATGATCTTTGATCTTAGATCGCATCACCATGGCCATTTCAATACTTTTTTCTACCAGCTCATATCCTTCCAGTTCTACCTGCCTTCTGCCAACATCCAGTGATCCAAGAATCTGGTAATTGGCCGAAGTAGTAGTATGTGCCATATAGGCTTCCTGAAAAATATCCGCTACTTTTCTGCTGTATTCTTCATCCCAGATATGGATCATAGAACCCTGCCTGAAACTGGACAATGTTTTATGGGTACTCTGTGTGGCATAAACCCGGATTTTTACTTTATCCGGATCCGGCATAACAGGTACTTCCCCGGCTTTTAACCCTTTAATGTATTTATTGTATTGCTTACGGTAAGCATCACTTCTGTATTTATGAAAAAGCTTCTGTGCCACATACATACCGGTACGCTGCTTGTAGGTGTAGGTGAAACTGGCAAATGCAAACCAGGCCTCATCCCACATAAAAACCATATCCGGTTTAATGGCCAGCACCGCTTCCATTATTTTTTCAACATTATAAACCAGTCCGTCGAATGTAGAATTGGTCAGGAGCAGCATTTTTACTTTATCCAGCCTGCCTGCTTTACTCAGTTGAATGAGTTTGTTTTTAATGTCTATTAATGGAACAGCTCCATACATCGAAAATTCCTGGATGGGATAAGAATCCAGATACGCAGGAAATGCGCCGGCCAGTACCAGCCCATAATGATGCGATTTATGACAGTCTCTGTCGATCAGCACAACATCACCGGGTCTTATCAGGGCCTGCTGTACAATTTTATTGGCAGTAGAAGTACCATTGGTTACAAAAAAACTATGTTCGGCCCCAAAAGCCTTCGCAGCTTTTTCCTGAGCAGACTTTAAAGAACCGGTTGGTTGCAGTAAGGAATCGAGCCCACCATTGGTAGCAGATGTTTCTGCCAGAAAAACATTCCTGCCATAAAAATCGCCGAAATCATTGATCCATCGGGAACGAAAAACAGAATTTCCTCTAGAAATGGGCAACGCATGAAATACGCTGACCGGACGTTTGCTGTATTCAGTTAAAGCGGTAAAAAAAGGCGTGTCGTATCTTTCCCTGATGCCGCTGATGATGGTTAGATAAAGGTCTTGCAGGTCTTCCATCTGGTAAAAAATTCTGCGGAAAGACTTCAGCACAGCATCATCCAGATGAGTAAGCGAATTATCGGTGATGTAATAGATGTCCAGTTCCGGACGAAACTCATGAATGTATTTACCCAGTAATGGCCCCAGTTCTGCATCAGATATTTTAGACGTATCAATCTTCAGGACCTTCTGTATAAAGGGTTTGATCAATCCGGTAATATTACCCGATTGATGTTTTGGTGCATACCTTATAACGGCAGCCTGAATATTGTAATTAAAGAAAAGGCAGATGAGCGCATCCTGAAAATTCCGTTGAACCACCAGATTATAGGTAAGGTTACTATTGGGATCGCGCAGTTCTTTGATGGTATTTTTTACTTCAACCTCTTCCTGTGGTGAAAAATTTTCTACATGCAGTACTTCAAAATAACTTTTACCTGTAACGGCAAATGTTTTATCGTGCAACTTTTCTCCGGTAAAACTGCCATCCGAAAAAACCTCCATCGTTTCGGGATGCAGGCGGTAATTATCACTTACCAGTAATGCAACAATTTCAGCAACCTTGTTGCTAACTGCTTTCAGCTCCCCTTTATTAATGGATTGAATAAAATTATTCACCAGCAAAGCACCCGGGAATGCATGATACTGTTCTATACTTAAAAGGTTCTGCAAAAGCTCGTGCAGCGCTTTTAACCTGATCTCCGCCTCCGGTTTATCCGATACCCTCGAAATCTGGTTGGTCTTTTCTTTCAGTTCATTCCAGAGATCAATTCTTAACTGATTAATATTATAGTGCTTAGATGTCATGCAACCGGTTGTAGGTTAATATTTGGAATGAAGTGCCAGACGATTGCCTTCGGAATCAATAAAAAGGGCAAAATAACCGGCAGCATCACTGATGTAGGTTTTTTCCATAACCACTCTTCCTCCGGCTTCGTTTACTTTTAAAAGTACAGTATTCAGGTCTTCCCCTCCATTGAGATAAACCAAGGGACCGATTTCACTGGGAACGCAGCCCGGTCCGGTAACAATTGCGCCACCCACACCACTTTCGGCCGGAAAGAACCCCATTGCCAGGCCATTGATCTCCACAGAGGTGATTTCTATCCCATAAATATGATTGTAAAATGCAACAGACCGGTAATGATTATAAGCCGGTATTTCAAACCAGGTAACGAAATTTTTAAAAACCGTTTTTTGCTTTATTTTTTGCAGGTTTGCTGCTTCTGCTTTACTCTTTAAATTGACTGTTGAGCCCATGTTATTTTTCGTTAATTGGCTAAATTGAGGATATTATCCGATGATTAACCATTGAAACATTGAAATGCAACAATATAATGGCTTTTTAATTTATTTTTAATCTTTAACACAAGGTTTCTGCATTTTTTCGTCAAATAAAGATCTGCGCTATTTAATTTAGTTTTAGACGCAAAAGAAATATAAATACCTTCGCCAATAACTATCTAATTAACCGATCAATCATTTGTTTCATTTGAAATCTATATTTGGCAAAATCAATCATAATTACTGGGTACAGTGCATTTTAAACAGCTATAGTCTGATGTTCTTTTCATTAGACCATTTTTTTGCCATCCTCATTATCATTGTCACGTTTTTCACTCCGGTGGTTGGTATCTGCGGCCTGTTGGCGGTAATACTGATTAATGTGAGTGCCTATTCTATAGGGTTTAACCGGGAAGAGATCAAACAAGGCCTTTTTGGATTCAATGCATTGTTTCTGGGGTTGGCACTGGGCTATGAATTCCGGTTCAATGGTACATTCATCCTGTTATTCATCACAGCCATCTTTGTATTATTGCTCGTTACCGTTTGGCTGAAGGGTATATTTTCTATTTACCAGTTGCCCTTTTTATCTTTCCCTTTTATACTTACTTACTGGATCGTAAGCCTGGCAGCCTATAATTTTGCCAATATACATTTAGATGAAACGCATATCTATGCGCTGAATGAAGCAGTACTGAACCAGAACTCTCAGTGGTTCCGGTTTATTCATATAGCAGATCAACTGCCTGTTTATCCGGTAGTACTTACCTATTTTAAAACACTGGCCGGCACTTTTTTCCAGAGCAGTGTGCTGGGTGGAATGATACTTGCATTCGGATTACTTAGTTTTTCCCGCATTTCTTTTTCATTGAGTGTCATTGGTTTTTTAGCCGCTTATTTCTTTTATGCAGTTTTTGGGGCAGATGCAAACGATCTCAATTATAATTTACTGGGATCTAACTTTATATTTCTGGCAATTGCCATTGGTTGCTTTTTTTTAATACCCAATATATACAGTTATATCACTGTATTGATTCTGATGCCTGTATTATTAATGGTACTGCTTTTTGCCGGAAAAATAGCCAGCGTATTTCAATTGAAGGCCTATACTTTTTCATTCAGCCTTATTTGTACAGCATTTCTTTTTGCACTCAACCAGCGATGGCTGGGCAGGTATTTGCAGGTAGTGACCATTCAGTACTTTTCTGCAGAAAAAACCATTTACAAATACATCAATTCCCTGCAACGGTTTAAAAATGAGCATTTGTATAAACTGGCGCTTCCGTTTTCGGGAGAATGGACTGTAAGTCAGGGATACAACGGTTCAATCACACATCTGGGAGAATGGGGGAAAGCATTGGATTTTGTGATCACCGACTCTAAGAACAATACTTACCGTCAACCATCCAGTCAGGCCGAAGGTTTTACCAGAGAACATTTCTATTGCTACAACAAAGAGATCCTTGCCCCTTACGACGGATATGTATATGATATCATCAACAATGTAGAAGAAAATGACATTGGAGATGTAAATACCGATTATAACTGGGGGAACACCATTATTATGAATCACCTCAACGGACTGTTCTCACAGATCAGCCACGTTAAAAAAGATTCCTTCAATGTATTTATAGGGCAGTATGTAACAAAGGGAACCTATTTGGCCACATGTGGCAATTCAGGCCGTTCACCCGAACCACATATCCATTTTCAGTTACAGATTCTGCCAACCATCGGTGCAAAAACACTGGAGTACCCGATCGCCTATTTTATCGAAAGATCAGGTTCCGAAAAATCATTGCATATATCGGAAGTGCCCAAAGAAAATACGTTCATCAGTAATGTACAGGTAAACGAATTATTAATACTGGCCTTTTCACTGCTGCCCGGAAGAACCCTGCAATTCAGTAAAGAGAACAGTGGTGAACTGATCAACTGGGAAGTTTTTACTGATTCACTCAACAGAACATATATCTACTGTTCACAAAGCGGATCTTATGCCTACTTTGTAAACGATGGGGTCATGTTTTATTTTACCGATTTTGAAGGAGACCGGACATCTTTGCTGTTCCACTTTTATCTGGCTGCTTACCGGCAGTTACTGGGCTATTATGATAAGCTGGAAGTAAAAGACAATGTGCCATTGATTCACTTTAAGACTAAGTGGATACAGTTTTTTCAGGATTTTCTGGCACCCTTTTATTTATTCACCAAAGCAGGTCATAGTTCGGCCTTTACTTACACAGACAATGCATATGCTCCACAGAAACTGATCATCAGTACCCTCATTGAAACCAAACTGGTTACTTATACTTTTAAAAAGATCAGGTATGAACTAGAGCTGAGCAATCACCAGATCAACCGGTTTACCATATACACTAAAAATAAAAGTGAATCTTATATTCTTAATTACTAAGCCAGCAAAAAACATGAAACATTTACAAAAAGCGATTATCGTTCTGTTTACCATTATCAGCCTGAGTGCAACTGCGCAGACAAAAGAAATACAGGCAGCATTCAGCAAATCTTACGAACAGGAAACGGCTAAAAAATACGATGCAGCCATCAGTTCCATCAATGCAGTATACAACAGCAGTTCCTATGAAATCAATCTGCGTCTTGGCTGGTTAAATTACACAGCAGGCAAGCACAAAGAGTCTGTAGGTTATTACCAGAAAGCCATAGAACTGATGCCTGCCGCCACCGAGCCAAAATGGGCAATTATCAATCCGTATACCAAACTCGAAAACTGGAATGATATTGAAAAAACGTATCAGTCTATTTTAAAAATAGATTCAAAGGATGCTTCTGCAAACTATTACCTTGGATTGATCTACTATTACAGAAAAGATTATGTTTCTGCAAAAAGATATTTCGACATCCCGTTGAACCAGTATCCCTTTGGCTATAACAATATGCTGATGAGTGCATGGACCAATTATTTTCTGGGCAATAAAAATGAAGCCGTGATCCTCTTCAATAAAACCCTGCTCTACAATCCCAACGATAAATCTGCCTTAGAAGGTTTAAGTCTTATTAAATAAACAAGTGTATCCCCATTTATTTTCAATCATGCTCTCCATGCGTATTTCCAGAATCTATCCCTATATCATTTGCTTTTTATTTACAATAACTACTGCCCCCTTATTGGCCCAGGAGCCAATAAGTACTGCTGAGGTTGAAACAAAAAGTCTGCAGCTCTACACCCAGAAAAACTGGGCAGAATTAATTCCATTTGTAAAGCAGGCACTGGCAGAAGGAAATGACTATTTCTATTTAAGGATGCGTATTGGAATTGCTTATTATGAAAATAAAAACTTTACCAGATCGGAGGAGCAATTTAAAAAAGCCCTGGGCTTTAACTCCTCCGACCAACTGGCGCAGGAGTACCTTTACTACAGTTATATTTTTAACGGAAAACCGGAGGAGGCCAGATTAATGAGCAAGGCGTTCTCTCCTGAGCTAAAAACAAAAACCGGAACAGATAATGCTTCCGCGGTTAGTTTCTTTTTCGCAGAAGGGGGCACTAAAATTGCCGACAGCAGCCGTTATTACAACACTACTACCAAAACACGATCCAACTACTATAACAATGCCTTGTATTTTCAGGCAGGGCTGGGTCACTATGTGGGCAAACAGGCTTCATTGATGCATGCAATCACTTATTTTAAACAGGATGCACAACAGATTAATGTAACCCAGTTTCAATATTATTTAAAGGGCGCATTTCCGCTAAAAATGAACTGGATATTTTCTCCTTCTTTGCACTGGGTGAATTTATCCAACACCATTAATCTGACTAATGCAGCGCCACAGCTACCACCAGGTGCACCTGCACCACCGGCAAGAACGCAAACCGTAAAATCAGTCAATAATTACTTTGTAGGA
>CALPNW020000161.1 GCA_943325035.2 Sphingobacterium thalpophilum
ATGGATATTAGCTTCAGCAGTTCAAGACTCAGCCTGTTAAACAGGGGTTTTGCATTTGCGATTGCACATATTCGCGGAGGAGAAGACCTGGGAAGACAATGGTATGAAGACGGCAAACTGATGCACAAGAAAAATTCATTTACTGATTTTATTGATTGCGGTGAATTTCTGGTGAACCAGCAGTACACTTCAACAGCACATTTGTATGCACAGGGTGGTAGCGCAGGGGGATTGCTGATGGGGGCTGTCATTAATATGGCACCGGAATTATGGCATGGAGTGATTGCGCAGGTTCCATTTGTGGACGTGGTAAATACCATGCTCGATGAAAGTATTCCTCTAACCACCAATGAATTTGATGAGTGGGGAAATCCTGCTAACCAGGAAGCCTATGATTACATGAAGAGCTACTCTCCCTATGAAAATATAGTGGCCGGAAAATATCCGAATCTACTGGTAACAACAGGCCTTCACGACAGTCAGGTGCAATATTTTGAACCCGCAAAATGGGTAGCAAAACTAAGAGCCGTAAAAACAGATTCAACGGTATTGCTGCTGCATACCAATATGGAATTTGGGCATGGAGGGGCATCTGGAAGGTTTGATTATTTAAAAGACATTGCCTTGAATTATTCATTCCTTTTTGCGCTGGAAGGCATCACCGCGTAAATCAATCATACCGCATGGCAAACAGCTATTTCGAATTTAAGGAGTTCACCATACAACAATCGGATTGTGCAATGAAAGTATGCACCGATGCCTGTTTATTTGGTGCCTGGGTTGCTGATTACCTGCAAATGCAAAAAAACAAAGCCGGTTCGATACTGGATATCGGAAGCGGTACAGGGTTGCTGTCTATCATGCTGGCACAAACCACCAACGCGGTTATTGATGGGGTAGAAATAGAAGAAAACGCTGCAAAGCAGGCTGCCATAAATGCGGCATCCAGCCCATGGAATAACCGGATAACCATTCAACACAGCAATATTCAGCAGTACGCTGGCAGCAGCAGCAATCAATATGATTTTATCATCAGCAATCCTCCTTTTTTTGAACACGACCTCAAGAGTACGGATGAAAGCAGAAACCTGGCTTTGCACAGCATGGCACTTACCCTGCATGAACTGACCCTGATCATCAACAGCCTGCTTAAGCCCAACGGACATTTTGCAGTGCTCCTTCCCTATGCCCGCGGCGCTTTTTTTAAAACGGAATCCTTAAAGGCAGGCTTTTATCTGCACCAGGAAATGCTTGTGAAACAAACACCCAGGCATTCCCCTTTCAGATCTATGCTGCTGTTCGGCAGAACCAGTCGGGAAGCCCTGTTGCAGGAAATGATCATTAAAGAAAATAACGGATACACCCCTGAATTCCAAAAACTCCTGACACCTTATTACTTACCATTCTAAATGATTACCTTAGCATCAATGAACTACTTTCTCAAAATTATGATGGGGGCAGCCTTGCTGACAGCGGGTTGCGAGGGAACCACTAAAACATTTACTCCGGCAGAAAACGGACTGGACGCCGGCAGGGAATTCATTGATGCCTGCTATAAGGGAGATTTTGAAAGGGCTCGTTTTTATATGTTGCCTGAAGACAGCAATGCTGTTTTTCTGAAAAAAAATGAAGCAGCTTTCCGTGAAAAAGACAAAGAACAAAGACAGTTACTAAGGCTGGCTTCCATTAATATTAAATTGGTTACAGAACCCAATGATTCTACTGTTTTAATGGAATACAGCAATTCCGCAGATACTGCCAGTCAAAAATTATATGTGCTGCGTCAAAACAACCAATGGCTGGTTGATTATAAAAAATCATTTCAATAATTGCCGGCCATGAAAAATATACTGCTGGTTGGTATCGGAGGAATGCTTGGATCTGTGTTAAGGTATCTGGCAGCTTTACTGATTAAACAGGGCAGTTTTCCATTGGCCACTTTAAGCGTAAACATAATGGGATCTTTACTGATTGGCGCTATCATGGGCTGGTCTGTAAAACAACCCGATGCGGAGTACTGGCGGTTGTTACTGGCAACCGGTATTTGCGGAGGCTTCACTACATTTTCTGCATTTGCCTGGGAAAACTTGCAAATGCTTCAGCAACAGCGTTACGGGTACTTCTGTATTTATACCGGCGGCACACTTATTTTATCACTTATTGCAGTAGCAATGGGCTACTGGCTTACAAAATAAAACAAGATTAATATGGAACAACAAACTGTTAAGCACCCATGGCATGGCGTACATTATGGAGCAAACGCCCCACGTGAAGTAACTGCTGTAATTGAAATACCCCAGGGATCCCGTTGTAAATATGAAATTGACAAGGAATCGGGTCTGTTAAAATTAGACCGGGTTATTTTCTCCTCTTTCCACTACCCTATCAATTATGGCTTTATTCCCCAAACCTATGGTGGAGATAAAGATCCGCTGGATATTCTGGTCATCACATCTCTTCCGGTACAAGCGCTTACACTGATGGATGCAAAAGTGATTGGGGTTATGCAGATGATTGATGGTGGAGATCCGGACGATAAGATCATTGCTGTAGCTGCAACTGATCCTGGTGTAAACCATTATAATAACATAGAAGAACTGCCCAAGCACTTCTTTGATGAGCTGCGTCACTTTTTTGAAGAGTATAAAAAACTGGAAAACAAAACAGTGGTGGTGGAAGATTTTGGTGATAAAGCAAAAGCGTTGGCGATTATTGAAGAAGCCATCGCATTTTATAAAACCACTTTTATAAACAACTAACAACAATGAGTTTAACAACCATCTTACTATTGGTGATCGTAGGGTTAGCTGCAGGATTTCTGAGTGGATTGATTGGTATAGGAGGCGGCGTAATCATTGTACCTGCCCTGGTTTTGTTTCTGGGCTTTAGCCAGAAAGCAGCACAGGGAACTTCACTGGGGATTCTCTTATTGCCTGTGGGTATACTGGCAGCACTCCAGTATTACAAACAGGGCTATATCAATGTGAATTATGTGCTGGTGGTAGCAGTTGCCTTTATTGCCGGTGGCTTTCTGGGCAGCAAGATTGCTTTGTCTATGGATGATGCCAAAGTGAAGAAGTTATTTGCCATCATTTTGATGCTGATTGCTATAAAAATGCTCTTTTTCGACCGTTCTGGTTCCAAAGAACAAAAGCAGACAATAAAAATCAAACAAACTACCGCTCAATAAGCGGTTGATTGAAAACCCAACCTTATATTTGCAAAAATTAGTTCCATGGAAGCAAAACAATCATCACGTAAATATTGGGCTTTATTCTTTTTTTGGCTGGCGGTGTTAATCACCATGCTGGTAGTATACCGTGAATTTTTCTGGCTGGCATTACCTGGTACAGTTACCTATTTTGCAAAAGCAATGGACATTATGTAGTCTGTTATCCACTTTATATAAAAAATCCCTTCGTACACCGAGGGGATTTTTAGTTATAGGCGCTGACTGATACTTCGTTAATGAAATTGCCGGCCGGCTAAATGTAACGTTTGATGATTCTGAGCTGATGGGTACGATCTCCGGTATCCGAACTTACGATGCCCACATTATCAATTTTGTCTATCCGAACCCTTCCCGATGAGTGAATAATGGTTGCTGCATCCAGCATGATGCCTACATGGGTAATTCTGCCCTCCGCATTGTCAAAAAATGCCAGATCCCCGCACACCGCTTCCTGTAAAAAACCAACAACTTCGCCAAGCCCTGCCTGCTGGTATGCATCCCGGGGTAATGCTTTATTGAAAAACCGGTAAACCTGCTGGGCATACCCACTGCAGTCTATTCCAAAAACAGTCCTTCCTCCCCATAAATAAGGTGTGTGGAGGTAATTGAGTGCAGTTTTTTTAATATGATCGGGGGTAAATAATGCAGCATCCGGTTCTACCACCGTTCCCTTATTGGTGAAATAATAATGCCCGAATGAAGCCTTATTATCCCTGAAAAGCGCCAGTGAGGCACCATATGGTATGTGTATTTCTGTACCGTTCAGTTCCATCAGATTGGTAAAATCACCCACTAGCTCACTGCCTTCGCTATGCGCCTGTTCATCCGTAATTTCCACCAGCTGGGTAGTTTGACACCAGCCTTCATATCCATCATACCGGCACCTGATTCTGCTAAAATCTCCATTGATACTGAGTATTTCAGCCACTTCACCAAAAAGTAAAGAACTCACAATTTCGGTCCGGTGACTTGCCTCTGCCCTTAATGGAGCGGTAGCCGTTATTCCAACAACAAAACCCATGTAAATAATTTTAAGGAAAGGTATGGAAATTTTGAAGCACCGCATCTTACATCAAATTGCTTATTTTAACGTGTGAGTAAAAATGCTTACCACCATATCAGCGACACCGAATTACTCAGCCGCTATGCGGCCGACCATGATAAAGAATGGCTGGGCATACTGCTGGAGAGGTATACCCTGTTGCTTTTTGGCGTATGCATGAAGTACCTGAGAAATGAAGAGGAAGCGAAGGATGCCGTTCAGCAGATCTTTCTGAAGGCATTGAACGAGCTGGATAAGTATCCGGTAGCTTACCCTAAAAGCTGGTTGTATAAAGTGGCCTGCAATCATTGCCTGATGAAACTCAGAGACCAGAAGTTAAACATACCCATCAATGACAATGACCACTTCACAGCTAATGAATCATTCAATGACCCTGCAACAGACCTGAGTGATCACCGGCAAAAAGAGGCTATGCTTACCCGATTGGAGGAAAGCCTTTCAGCATTAAATGAAGAGCAGCAAACCTGTATTAGTTTTTTCTTTCTCCGGAAAAAAAGTTACCAGGAAATAGCAGATACCACCGGCTATTCACTCTTACAGGTAAAAAGTCATATTCAGAATGGCAAAAGAAACCTGAAACTATTAATGGAGAAAAAAAACCAGTTGAATGGATGATTGGAAAGACATATTACACGACAACGAAGAACTAAATGAGCAGGAACTCATGAAGTATCTCGAAGGTAATTATTCCGAGGAGGAGCGATTTGCTGTAGAAAAGCAGATGGCGGGCTCCGCTTTTATCAATGATGCAGTAGAAGGTTTGCAGCAATTCAATCAGCCGGCTAAACTACAGACACTAAAAGACCAGCTAAACCGGCAATTACGGAAGGAAACCTCCAAAAAGCACGGTAAAAAGAGAAATCGGGGCATAAAAGACCAGCAATTGCTGATTCTGTCGGTTTTCGCCATCCTGTTTATCTGCATATTAGGCTATTTACTTATACATTTCTATTCAGGCAACTAATCTCCCACTTGCTTTACTATTTTCGTAACTTGCATACAGACTTTGCAAAGGGTCTCCAAATCCAATTTCGAAAATCCTAAAAACCACCCCTATGGATAAAATCAGGGAACAGTGTCTTTTTTAACTGCGTGCAAAATAGTTTACAGCAGCTACTAATCAACCGTAATTTTTTATCCTCCAATCAGTGACCCTTAACCGTTCACCAATCAGGATATCGTTTTAAAATTCAATGAGGCAACTCATAAAATAAAGCAAATGAAAAAATGCCTCTGGGTATTTGGTCTGCTGTGTATTTTATACGCTTGCAATAAAAACCAGCACCAGCAAACCGATCAGGAAAAACCACTCGCAGATGCTCAATTACTCAGCATCAAACAGCTGGGCTTTCCTCCTGCCACAGCCCGTAAACAGGATAGCGGTGATCTGGTAGACAATGACATTTACTTAAGTAAAAGCTTTCTGGCAGATACTCCTGTACAAAACAGGTTGCGTGTAGCCGACGGAAAAAAATACAGCACTTTCAATACCCTGGAAATGCCCAGAACGGTAATGGTTTCCTGTGCATTGATGCCTGCTGATTTTGTTCGTGCAGTAGATACCATGATTAACCGGTACAATAAACTGAACCTGAATCTGAAATTCAGAAGAGTAACGAATGATGGATTTATTGATGTTAAACCCATTTATACACTGCGCGATAATACCCCGGCCTATGCAGGCTTTTCGGACGGTTTTGGCAATCCCTACCGGGAAATAAATATCAGTATGAAGTTATACAATAGCCTGAGCCTGGTACCATGGGGCGCAATTCTGCAACACGAAGTAGGCCATTGCATTGGGTTAAGACATACCGATTATATGGACAGGTCATACAACTGCTCAGGATCAGCAATTGATGAAGGAACTGCAGGCGTTGGTGCTGTATCAATTCCGGGCAGGCCATCCAATCCAAATGAACTCAGCTTTATGCTTTCCAGTTTTTCCGGAAATACGTCTATGCCGTTCAATGAAAATGATAAAAAAGCTTTAACCTATCTCTAAAAAAAATAGCAGCAATGAATTCAGGGATCAACATAAAATCTTTTTTGGCTGTTATTACCTGCCTGGTGTCTTTGTCTTTAGATGCACAGTACGAACAGACTTACACACAATGGAACAACGCGCCGCTTCTCATCAATCCTGCATTCAATGGATATTTTAATGATAAGATGCGGGTATCGGCCATATACAGAAACCTCATAGACCAGAGTTTAGATGACCAGCGTTTTTATCAGTTTAATTTTGAATTAAAGCCATTCCAGGA
>CALPNW020000162.1 GCA_943325035.2 Sphingobacterium thalpophilum
GCAAAAAATAAGATCGGATACCAGAATCTGGTTAAACTCACTTCACTCGGATACATAGAGGGTCTCTACAGTAAATATCCTCGGATAGATAAGGAACTGATAGAAAAATACCATGAAGGAATTATTGCAACAACCTGTTGTATCGGTGCATATGTTCCTCAGACCATTTTACACCAGAGCGAAGAACAGGCAGAGAAGGAATTTAAATGGTGGCTGGATCTTTTTGGCGAAGATTATTACATCGAAATTCAACGGCACAATATCAAGGAACAGGAAATCATCAATAATACCCTGCTGAAATTTTCCAAGAAGTACAATGTTCCTGTTATTGCCACTAATGATAGTCATTATGTAGACCAGGATGATGCCAATGCGCACGATATTCTGCTTTGTATCAATACCGGCGAAAAACAAAGCACGCCTGGGTTTGATGATTTCGTGAATGATGAAGTGCAGATCAAGAACAGGCGGTTTAAATTTCCCAACGACCAGTTTTATTTTAAAACACCGGAAGAGATGCAAAAACTCTTTCATGATATTCCGGAATCGCTGGACAATACCAATCAGATTGTAGACAAGGTTGAAGTGTTGAACCTGAAGAAAGACATACTCCTACCCGCTTTCCCTATTCCCAAATCCTTTCAGGTACATGCAGATGCCAACATGAACCAGTGGGAGTTTTTAAAACACCTTACTTACGAAGGTGCCCATAAACGATACAACGATCTTACCGCAGAGATCCAGGAACGGATCGATTTTGAACTGTTCACCATCCGCACAATGGGTTTTGCCGGTTACTTCTTAATTGTTAGTGACTTCATTAAGGCAGGCCGTGAAATGGGTGTGTTCATTGGCCCCGGGCGTGGTTCTGCAGCGGGAAGTGTGGTAGCGTACTGTATTGGTATCACCAATATCGATCCCATAAAATACAATTTACTGTTCGAAAGATTCCTTAATCCGGATCGTAAGAGCATGCCCGATATTGATACCGACTTTGATGACGAAGGCCGTCAGAAAGTGATCGATTATGTAGTGCAGAAGTATGGCAAGAGTCAGGTAGCACAGATTGTTACCTACGGCACCATGGCTGCTAAAATGAGTATCAAGGATGTAGCCCGTGTACTCGATCTGCCATTATCAGAAAGCAATATGCTGGCAAAACTGGTACCGGATAAACCGGGAACGGAACTGGGAAGGGTATTAAAAGCACCCATCACTATTAAGGAAGGACCAAAGTCTCTCGAAGAGAAAGAAGGCTATCAGCAGGAAGATATCGATAATGTAAAAAAATTAAGGGAAATATACCGCGGTTCGGACATCCGTGCGCAGGTATTGAGAGAGGCCGAAAGACTGGAAGGTTCTGTAAGAAATACCGGTATACATGCGGCAGGTATTATCATTGCCCCCTGTGATTTAACCGATCTGATACCAGTTTCCACTGCCAGGGATTCAGATCTCTGGGTCACGCAGATCGAAGGAAGTATCATTGAGGATTCAGGTGTAATCAAGATGGACTTTTTGGGTTTAAAGACCCTCTCCATCTTAAAGACAGCATTGGAGCTGATCAAACAGAATCATGGGGTAATCATTGATCTGGATACCATTCCGCTGGATGATGAAAAAACATTTTTGTTATACCAGCGTGGAGAAACCAATGCTACATTTCAGTTTGAGAGTGTGGGTATGCAAAAATACCTGCGCGAATTAAAGCCCGATCAGTTCAGTGACCTGATTGCAATGAATGCCCTGTACCGCCCCGGACCTATCGCCTATATTCCCAACTTCATTGATCGTAAACATGGTAAGGAAGCCATCAGTTATGATCTGGCAGATATGGAAGAATACCTGGCAGATACCTATGGTATTACCGTGTACCAGGAACAGGTGATGTTGCTTTCTCAGAAAATTGGCGGCTTCAGTAAAGGAGATGCAGATGTACTGAGAAAGGCAATGGGTAAAAAAGACCGGTATACCCTCGATAAAATGAAGGGCAAATTTGTATCCGGTGCTACAGAAAAAGGACACGCAGCAGATAAGCTCGAAAAAATATGGACCGACTGGGAAGCCTTTGCACAGTATGCCTTCAATAAATCTCACTCTACCTGCTATGCTTTTGTAGCCTATCAAACGGCCTATTTAAAAGCGCATTATCCGGGAGAATATATGTCTGCGGTGTTAAACCACCAGGGCAATATTGAAAAAATCACTTTCTTTATGGAAGAGTGCAAGCGCATGGGTATTAAGGTTCTTGGACCGGATATCAATGAATCACTCAAAGGCTTTGCTGTAAATAAAAAAGGTGAGATCCGTTTTGGATTGGGCGGATTAAAAGGCGTAGGTGAAATGGCGATTGAAACCATTATTGCCGAACGCCAGAAAAACGGACCTTATGAAGATATTTTTGATTTTGTAAAACGTGTTTTACAAAAGAGCGTCAATAAAAAATCATTGGAGAGTCTGGTATATTCAGGAGCATTCGATTGTTTCCCTGCTTTTCACCGGGCACAGTATTTTACCATTGCAGACGGGGAACGGATCAATGGTTTGGAAAAAATTGTAGCCTACGGGCAACAAATGCAGAGTATGGCAACCGGTACTACCAACACCCTGTTTGGTGATTTACCGGGAGCAATGACGGTGCCGGTTCCTAAAATTGCTGCCTGCGAGGCCTGGACCCTTACAGAGCTGTTGAATTATGAAAAAGAAGTGACCGGTATGTTTATGAGTGGTCATCCGCTTGATCATTTTAAGTTTGAATTGAAACACTATGAAATCACCAATATTGCCGATTTCAATGAAATAAAAGACAATCTTTCCGTTCAGCCTTCAACAGGCAGAATGTTAAGGGTTGCCGGGCTCGTGACCGATGTGCAGCACAGGGTAACCAAAACCGGTAAGAATTTCGGATCCTTTACTATCGAAGATTTCAGTGGAAAAACAGAATATGTTTTGTGGAGTGAAGATTATGTGAAGTTTCAGAACTATCTCGAAAAAGGACAGAATATATTATTGAACGGGTTCTTCCGCAACAGGTATAACCAGCCAAACGTATTTGAGTTTAAGATCAATACCATGTCTTTACTGGAAACGGTCAAGCAGATGTTAACCAGAAGCGTGGAGATCAGTATGCATCCGGGTGCAGTGAACGAAGAAATGGTGCAGTTTCTCGAAAAGAATCTGCGGGCCTTTCCGGGTAAATCCACCCTTAAATTCAATATAGTGGAACCCAAGGAAAACCTGCGGATCAGTATGTATACCATCGAAAAGGGCTTCCTGATGAACGAAGAAATGGCTGATTTTCTGATGAACAACCCCGATGTAGATGTAAAAGTTGGTCTGGTTGGCTAATAAAGGCTGTCCCATTGTCATACTATCCGCCAAAAACAAACTAGTCACATTGGTGGAAAAGTCAATTAAGCAGATAGAATGGAATGGACTTAAATTTGATATTCGTTCAACAGGCTGATGACTGTTAAAGGTTTCAACCCTGTATTTCAATAATTAAAATCTTAAAACAATAAAAATGGCTTTAGAATTAACAGATGCAAATTTCCAGGCTACCGTACTGGATAGTGATAAATTAACTTTGGTGGATTTCTGGGCAGAATGGTGCGGACCATGCAGAGCAATCGGACCGGTTATTGAAGAACTGGCAAAGGAGTATGATGGTCAGGTAAATGTGGGCAAAGTAAACGTAGACCACAACCCTGGTTTGAGTGTTAACTACGGCATCACTTCTATACCTGCAATCCTTTTTATTAAAGGCGGACAAATTGTAGACAAACAGATCGGAGCAGTTCCAAAATCTGTGCTCGAGAAGAAAATCAAATCATTGATTTAATGATGTTGAATTCATAGTAAAAAGACTCCTGACGGGGTCTTTTTTTTGCGCCAAAACTTAATGAAAAGGTAATTTGCTATACGTTATTACGTATCTTACCCACCTAATTTATCGCTAACAAATCGCTTATGGAGAGGTTTCAGGGAATTTTGGGTATCATACTCATTTTAAGTATTGCATTTTTGTTTTCCAATAATAAGAAGAGAATCAATTTCAGACTGGTGATCAGTGGTATGTTAATGCAGATTTTTATTGCGGTAATGATCCTGAAAGTACCTCCGGTAACCCGCTTTTTTCAAATGCTGGGGCATGGCATGGAAAAAATTGAAAAATTTGCCAGAGAAGGGGTTGCGTTTGTATACCGCGGGGTAATGGTAAATGCACCTGGTGGAGTGAAAGATTTTGGAGAGGGTGGATTTGTGTTTGCGTTCAGTGTTACTTCTACCATTATACTTGTTTGCGTTCTTGTTGCTATTTTATATCACTTTGGAGTCATGCAGTTCATCGTTTCTATCATTGCCAAAGCCATGAATTTTATCATGCGCGTTAGTGGTGCAGAAGCATTGAGTAATGTGGCCAGCGCATTTGTTGGTCAGGTAGAAGCACAGGTAATGATCCGTCCTTATCTGAGTACCATGACCAAAAGTGAATTGCTGGCCAGTATGAGCGGAAGTCTTGCCTGTATTGCCGGTGGTATATTAATTGTATATGCCAATATGGGAGCAAAAGCAGAGTACCTGCTGGCCGCCAGTTTAATGGCTGCGCCAGGAGCCTTGGTGATTTCTAAAATTGTTTTCCCGGAAACCGAAGAGTCTCAGACCATGGGGCAGGTTAAATTAGAGGTAAAAAGCCCTTATAGTAATATCATTGATGCCATATCACATGGCGCAAGTGACGGTATGAAAATTGCCGTTAATGTTATTGCCATGCTGATTGGTTTTATAGCCCTGATTGCCTTTTTAAACTGGGGTATCGGCATGTTTATTCCCGGAGTTACACTGGATGTGATTTTCAGTAAAATATTTTACCCGATGACCTGGGCCATGGGCGTTCCATCACAGGATATTGCTAATGCAGCTTCGCTGTTAGGGCAAAAGTTAACCATTAATGAATTTGTGGCCTTCAATAATCTTACCACTAAGGCAATACCAATAGTAACCGAAAAAGGATTGCTGATTGTAAGTATTGCCATCTGCGGTTTTGCTAATTTCAGCAGTGTAGGAATGCAGATAGGAGGAATCGGAGAACTTGCTCCAACCCGCCGTGCAGATCTGGCTAAATTAGGGATGCGGGCATTGCTTTGCGGAACTTTGGCCTCCTATTTATCAGCAACAATTGCAGGTATCCTGATGTCGTAATTAATTGCACTTGTATTATTCTCCTCTTTTCAGGAGGGGTGCTCTGCTTTTGCGGAATGGGTGGTAATTCTTAGCACAAGATGCTCTATTGTTTCGTAACTTTGCAGGCAAATTATACTGACTATGAATAGCGCAGCCATATCCGTTTTAGTAAATGCAGAGAAAGACCAGGTGTTGAAAGCAATAGGTGAAAAGGTCATCAGCAGGCAAAGAATCAGCTTTGATGAAGGCGTGCAGTTATTTGAACGTGGCTCACTCTCCTATCTGGGTGCTTTAGCTAATTTTGTACGCGAAGAGAAGCATGGCGATAAAACTTATTTCAACAGAAATTTTCATATAGAGCCTACGAATGTGTGTGTTTTTTCCTGCTCGTTCTGCTCCTATTCCAAATTATATTCTAACCGGGAGGAAGGCTGGGAACTGAGCATAGACCAGATGATGCATATTGTAAAGAGTTATGATGGCAAGGCGGTAACAGAAGTACATATTGTAGGTGGAGTACATCCTAAAATGACACTTGCTTTTTTCATTGAATTGCTCAAAACAATAAAAGCACATCGTCCGGAATTGCATATCAAGGCGTTTACACCGGTTGAGCTCGATTATATGTTTCGTAAGGCGAATGTAACTGTTGAAGAAGGAATGAAACTGGCTCATGAAGCAGGTCTCGATTCTTTACCGGGCGGAGGCGCAGAAATTTTTCATCCGGATATCCGCAAGAAAATTTGTGACGACAAAGTAGATGCAGAGGGTTGGTTAAAAATTCACGAAACCGCACACCACCTGGGAATGCACAGCAATGCAACCTTATTGTATGGTCATATTGAATCTTATGCCCACCGCATAGATCATATGGAAAGATTACGCAGCCTTCAGGACCAGACCGGTGGCTTCAATACATTTATACCATTGAAGTTCCGTAACATGGATAATGACATGAGTCATATAGCAGAATCAACTATTGTAGAAGACATGAAAATGTATGCGGTATCCCGTATTTACATGGACAATTTTCCGCACATAAAAGCTTACTGGCCAATGCTGGGTCGTCAGAATGCGCAGTTAACACTCGCCTTTGGCGTAAATGATATTGATGGAACGATCGATGATTCTACCAAAATATATGCTATGGCAGGCAGTGAAGAACAAACGCCTAGTATGACTACGGCAGATCTGGTTCGTTTGATCAAACAGGTTAAACGCCAGCCGGTAGAACGCGGAACACTGTATAACGAAATCAGGGATTATACAGATGTTGATCCTGCTGCACTGGAACTGGATCCTGCTATGAACTAGTGAGTTTATTTTTTTTGGGGAGTAATATGAGCCTGAGCGTGGTA
>CALPNW020000163.1 GCA_943325035.2 Sphingobacterium thalpophilum
AAGCAGGCAATAATGCCAATACACACCAGTCCCGGATATCGCCGTAAAAATGCTGGAACGACTCCATGAACGAGCGTTCATATACATCCAGTGACTTCACCAGATGTCTGCTGGTTACGATACCCGTAGTACCACTACTCTCAAACACCTTCTCCGGTTCAAATATTCCTGCCACTACAGACCGCTCCTTAAAAAAAGAAATAGGCAACGCCGGTATTAAATGAGGTATCTTCTGAACAGGCAGGCCGGGGTGGATCAGATCTACCCATTCTCTGTACACGGCATTGTTTTGGTACTGAAAATTGAACACCTCGGTGCAATATTCATCAAACGGCAGTGCCGTTGGCAAAAAAATATTGTTAATATCAACCAATTGCACCGGTGAGTATTGTATTGTTTTAACTAAATTTGAAAGAGAAAGTAATCTGATGAAGACAAAAATATTGATCCTGCTGACATTTGCCACCTTTTTTTATGCCTGCAAGAAGGATGCCTATACCACCAAGCCGCAGATCACCTTTAAAAGTGCCAGCTCAACGGCATTAAAGCAAGGAGATATTGTTACTTTTCAGATAGACTTTACCGACAAGGAAGGGGATATTCAGGATACCCTCTGGGTAGAAAAAGTTTCCCGTACCTGCCCTACTACAGCGGGTGTTCAGTTCATCAGTAAAAACAAAGTGCCCAACTTTACTGCTACCACTCAGTTAAAAGGCATACTCGAAATCAGTTTTGTCTATAACTCCAATATCGCCGGAATATCTTCTATCATTGGCTGTAGTAATAAGAACGATACTTCGTACTTTAAGTTCTGGTTAAAAGACAAGGCACAGAACAGAAGCGATACCATCACTTCTCCGGATATTATTCTGTATCGTTAAATGACACCCAATGGCTTCATAAAAGGACTTCTCTTCAGCAATATATTTTACGGGTGTTGTGCTGTTGCACTTTCTGTTGAAACAGCTTTTCAGCAACAGATTCCGCTAACCCATTTTTCGTTTTACCTGGTTATATGCTCTGCTACCACATTGTATTATACCCATGCGTACATTCATCACTATCACACCATTAATGCTACCGCCAACGAACGTACTATCTGGTATTTCAAACACCGCGGCATTCTTCCTTATACTCAACTGATTTTATTAACCATAACTATTGCAACAGCAATAGCACTATTTATAGAAAATCAGCCGCACTTTAAAAATTTTAGTACCCAAAACAGGATATTGCTTTTTTTGTTTCCATTGCTGGCAGCCATGTATTACGGTGCATTCGTGCCGGGCAAGGTTTTTTTTTCACTGCGCAATTACGGCCTGATCAAACCTTTTTTAATAGGACTGATCTGGGCCGGAACGGTTTCATTGATTCCGGTTATTTACCATGATCTGGTGAACAATACCCAATATGTATTTACAACAACCACTGCCTTTCTGGTCACTAAAAACTGGCTGTTCATCACCATATTATGTATCCTGTTCGATTTTAAAGACTATGCAGACGACCATAATCTCCGGCTAAAAACATTTATAGTGCGGTTGGGATTAAGAACAACACTGTTTCAGGTGATCCTGCCGATGGCCATCGCCAGCTGGGCTTTCTTTGTAGCAATCGCCTTTCTGGGGCATTTCCCGCTCCTCCGGATATTGATCAACGGCATCCCTTTTGGGTTGTTGATAATTGTTTGCTATTCTATGTACCAACGTAAATCAATTCTCTACTATCTTGCAATAATAGACGGTCTGATGCTGGTAAAAGCCATTTGTGGAATTACCGGCATGATCGTTGTAAAATAATCAAACTATGGCAAAAGCAAAATCAGTTAAAACGAAAACAGTTACTACGGAAACTTCCATGAATTTTCTGAAGAATTATATCAATACCCCCTCTCCGGTTGGTTTTGAAAGTGGTGGTCAAAAACTATGGATGGAGTACCTTAAACCATACGTGGACACTATGTTCACCGACCCTTACGGAACTGCTGTGGGAGTCATTAATCCTGATGCCCCGTTTAAAGTGGTTATAGAAGCACATGCAGATGAAATCAGCTGGTTTGTAAACTACATTAACGACCAGGGATTGATTTACCTGAAAAGAAATGGCGGCGTAGACCACCAGATTGCTCCTGCAAAAAGAGTTTGGATTCATGGTAAAAAAGGTCCGGTGAAAGCCGTATTCGGATGGCCTGCAATTCATACGCGCAATAGTAACCCGGATCAGAAAGAACCTTCTCCTAAAGTAGACAATCTTTGTTTGGATTGCGGTGGCAGAACCAAGAAAGAAGTGGAAGCACTGGGTATTCATATTGGTTCTGTAGTTACGTATGCCGAAGGGTTCGAGGAACTGGCTTATGATCATTTAATCGGCCGCGCATTTGATAACCGCGTAGGTGGATTTATGATTGCAGAAGTGGCCCGTTTATTAAAAGAGAATAAGAAAAAACTGCCTTATGGTTTATATGTGGTAAATGCAGTTCAGGAAGAGATCGGGTTACGCGGGGCAGAAATGATTGCCAGAAGAATTAAACCGGATATAGCCATCATTACAGATGTAACTCACGACACCAATACACCCATGATCAGTAAGATCATTGAAGGGGATATTCAATGTGGTAAAGGACCTACCTTATCTTTTGCTCCTGCCATTCACAATAAACTGCTGGCAGTGGTAGAGGATGTGGCGGAGAAAAATAAAATTGCGGTTCAGAGACATTCGCTGAGCAGAAGTACAGGAACAGACACAGACAGTTTTGCATATTCCAATGATGGATGTCCTTCTGTATTGATTTCTATACCACTTCGTTATATGCACACCACCGTAGAAATGCTGCATAAAAATGACATCAATGATACCATCAGACTGATGTATGAAACACTGCTTACACTAACTCCCAAAACAAATCTGAAATACTTTTAAACAGCAACCAGTTTAATGTGATTAATTAGAAGCGGCAAGCTTACCGATAATACAGCAAAAATGGTAAATTTGCCGCTTTATGATTAATCCCCTACAACCTAAACTACAGATAGCCATTCTCGATTTATACGAGGGTGTTGCTAATGAAGGTATGCGTTGCCTGAGGGAACTTATAGCAGAATGGGCAGCTACAACAAGGCCTGGCGGTGTGGAGGTAAGTGAATTCGATGTCAGGCAAAAAATGGAATTACCCTCCATCGATCATGATATATTCATTTCCAGCGGTGGTCCTGGTTCTCCATTGGAGAGTGAGGGTTCCGAATGGGAAACCCGCTATTTTAACTGGATCGGGGAACTGGATAAATGGAACGCAGGGGCTACTAATTTTCCTAAAAAACAGGTATTGTTTATCTGTCACAGCTTTCAGCTTGCAGCCCGGTATTATCAAATTGGAAATGTTTGCAAACGCAACTCAACCGCTTTTGGCGTCTTCCCCATTCACATGCTGGAAGAAGGCAAGAACGAGCCGGTTTTTGAAGGATTAAAAGATCCCTTTTACAGTGTAGACAGCCGGGACTATCAGTTGATTGAACCCAACCATGCCAGACTAAGGACAATAGGAGGAAGTATACTTGCCATAGAAAAGAACAGACCCCATGTGCCCTACGAAAGAGCAATTATGGCTATTCGCTTTACCCCCTACTTTCTGGGCACCCAGTTTCATCCGGAGGCTGATTCCACCGGAATGGCCATGTACCTGCAACGTGCAGACAAAAAACAAACCGTTATTGAAAACCACGGAGAAGCTAAATGGAAAAGCATGGTGGAACAATTACAGGATCCGGAGAAAATCAGGTGGACCCACGACCATGTATTACCAATTTTTTTGAACAGGGCTGCCAATACATTACTTTAGGGGTATAATATACCAGTGCCATGATTCCTAGTATTCGTAACCGGTTTAATGAATTATTTTCTGCCGAAAAATATACTGCCTTTCTGCATGAACTGCATTCGAAATTTGCAAGTGGTATAGAATTCAGGGTAGCCGAAACACCGGTTTTTATTGATAAACAATTTAAAGAAAAAATTATAGGTGCCTGTGAAGCCATTGTGGATGTGATTGTTGCTCCGGAATTTATGGCCAATAGTGCCAAAGCTATTCCGGCAGATGTGGTTGTTCCCGGCAAAGAGGCTCATCCGCATTTCATTGCTTTTGATTTTGGTATCTGTGAAAATGAACAAGGAGAACTGGAACCTCAACTGATTGAGATGCAGGGTTTCCCTACGTTGTTTGCCTACCAGATCTGGCATGATGAAGTGATGAGAAAACATTTTTACATTCCGGAAAATTTCAGCCCATATTTAAATGGATTAAACAGAGACGCTTACACCAGTCTCTTAAAAGAAATAATTGTTGGAGACTATGCTGCCGAAGAAGTAATTCTTTTAGAGATCCTTCCTCATCAGCAAAAAACCAAGATCGATTTCTATTGCACCAGCGAGTACCTGGGTATTCCTGTGGTTTGTTTAACGGAGTTGATCCAGGAAGGGAAAGACCTTTTTTACCTTAAAGGAGAACGAAAAATTCAGGTGAAAAGAATTTATAACCGGATCATTTTCGATGACCTGCAACAACAGAATGAATCAATCCGGGAGAAGGGGAAATTGTTACTGGAGAATTTGAATGTAGAATGGATTACTCACCCCAACTGGTTTTACCGGATCAGTAAATTCACCCTCCCATTTATAGATCATCCTTATGTTCCTAAAACCAGTTTTCTGAATCAGTTAACGGTTATACCTGCTGATCTGGAAAACTATGTACTCAAACCATTATTTTCTTTTGCAGGACAGGGTGTGGTAATTGATGTTACCCCGGAAGATATTCGTGCTATTAAAGACCCCGAGAACTGGATCCTGCAGAAAAAAGTAAACTATGCTGCTGTAATACAAACTCCCGACGAACCGGCAAAAGCAGAGCTGAGGATCTTTTATTTTTGGAAAGATGGCGCAACAAGACCTTTTGCCACCAATAATCTTGCCCGCTTAAGTAAGGGTAAAATGATTGGCGTCCGTTACAATGCAGACAAAGTATGGGTAGGTGGAAGTATGGCCTATTTTGAACAATAACCACGGAATGTATGAATGAAATAATATCACAGCACACCAAAAATATTCTTGGCTTACAGTTACCAACAGATCCCCGATGGGTAAATCTTGCTGAAATTTCCCTGGAAGCTATTTTAACGGACCATGCTTACTGTGAACAAAAAGCGGCACTCACCTGCATCTCTTATATTCAAAGGTATTCTGAAAGAAAAGAGCTGGTAGAGGAACTTGCTCCGATTGTTACCGAAGAATGGGGACACTTTCGACAGGTATTGGCCGAATTAAATAAACGCGGGCTTCTGCTGGGTAAACAAAGAAAAGATGAATATGTAAACCAGCTGCTTCTGTTCCAGAAAAAAGGCGGGGATATTGAAGACCGGCTGCTGGACCAGCTTCTTACAATGGCATTAATAGAAGCAAGAAGTTGTGAACGCTTTAAAAGGCTCAGTGAGGGACTGGAAGATGAGTACATGAAGGCGTTTTATCGAAAATTCATGGAAAGTGAAGCAGGTCATTATACCCTCTTTATTACATTGGCGAATACCTATATACCCAAAGAAAAAGTAAAAGCCCGCTGGAAGGAATGGCTGGCACACGAAATTGAGATCATGAAGCATTTGGCTTTAAGGGGAGACAGGATCCACTAACCACACCTGTATAATTTCAGCTTCAAATGATAGCATAAAAAAACCTCCGATCAATGATCAGAGGTTTATTATAATATAAAACTTAAGATTACAATTCCTGAACCCTGAGTTCAACTCTTCTGTTCTGCGCTCTTCCCTTAGCAGTTTTGTTATCTGCAACAGGCTTAGCACTTCCAAAACCATCGGTCAGCAATCTCTCTGCAGCAATCTTTTTGCTGAACAGGTATGCTTTCACTGCGCTAGCGCGCTTCAGCGACAATGGTTTATTGATCTTATCGCTGCCAGTGTTATCTGAATGACCATCAACATATAATTTCAATGTAGGATAGTCGTTCATTGCACGAACAACTTTATTCAGTTCTATTTTTGGTTTTTTGGTTAATGCAGCACTTCCGGCAAGAAACTGTATCTTCTTGGAATCAAACTTGTATTGAGTCTGTAATTCAGGACAACCATTGTTGGCAATAGTTCCTTTCACAGTAGGACATTTGTCTTCTTCGTCATTTACACCATCTGCATCAGTATCTGGTATAGGACATCCCTGGTAACGGGCTAAACCCGGAACAGCAGGACACTTGTCTTCTTCATCATTGATGCCATCTTTATCAGTATCCGGTATAGGACATCCCTGGTATTTAGCCAACCCTTTAACGGTAGGACATTTATCATTCTCATCATTAATACCATCACCATCTGTGTCCGGTACAGGACAACCCTGGTACTTAGCCAAACCAGCAACAGCAGGACATTTATCATCCTTATCAAGAACCCCATCACCATCTGTGTCTTTAGGTGCTTCCACTACAGGAGCTGGTGGCGGAGGTGGTGGTGGAGGTGGTAAAACAACTTTCTTTTC
>CALPNW020000164.1 GCA_943325035.2 Sphingobacterium thalpophilum
CCTTACCAGGTTGCGGGTGCACAACAAGACAATAGCACTATTGCACTACCCAGCGAAGATTACAGACACAGAACTTCAGGCACCAATTCCATGAAACCCGGAATAGGCTTTGCGTATCCGGTAGGTGGAGGAGAAAGCGGATATATTGCCCAGGATCCAAAAAATCCGGACCTGTTTTATGCAGGCAGCCAGGGTGCTTTATTAACACGCTTCAACAGGGTTACGGGCCAAATGCGTGATGTACAGATTTATCCGAGATTCTTTTCGGGAGAGGAAGCTAAAACACTTCCTGAAAGATGGCAGTGGACCTACCCTATTGTTTTTTCTCCTGCAGATCCCAAAAGGTTATACGCCTGTTCGCAGCATGTTTGGATGACCACCAATGAAGGACAAAGCTGGGAAAAGATCAGCCCCGATTTAACCTATGCAGACACGGCAACATTGGGTGTTAGCGGAGGTGTAATCACCCGCGATATGAACGGACCCGAAATTTATGCAACGGTTTTTGCGCTGGCACCTTCTTATCAGGATGCCAATATTATCTGGGCCGGCTCTGATGATGGTTTGGTTCATCTAACTACAGATGGCGGAAAGAACTGGAAGAATATTACGCCTCCCGATATGGTTAAAAATACCCGGGTAAGTATTATTGAAGCTTCCCGCTTTGATGCAGGTACTGCATTTATCGCTGCAAAGCGTTACCAGATGGACGACCGCAGTCCTTATATCTGGAAAACAACCGACTATGGCAAAACATGGAAGAAGATCATCAGCGGCATTCGTGCAGATGATTATGTACACGCTGTAAGGGAAGATTTTACCCACCGGGGTTTGCTGTACGCAGGAACAGAACATGGTGTTTGGGTATCCTATGATACCGGTGAAAACTGGAAATCTTTGAGTTTAAATTTGCCCGATGTTCAGGTATCCGATATAGCCGTAACCGAAAAAGATATTGTGATTGGTACCCATGGAAGATCGATGTATATTTTAGATGATGTATCTCCGGTAAGAGATTACACTACCGCCATTGCTACTTCTGGTGTGCATTTATTTAAACCCTATTACGCGGTTAGAAATGTACAAAAAGCGGTATTCCAGTATTTTCTGGAAAAGGAAACAACCGATCTGAAAATTGAGATCCTGAATAAAGAATCGCAGGTCATCCGAACCTTTACAGGTGCCGGCTCTAAAGCAAAGAAAGAGGCCGATACTGCAGGGGATGAAGATGAAGACGACAGAAAACCTGCACCTCCTACCATCAAAACAGGTTTAAATAAATTTGAATGGGATTTAAAATACCCCGGTGCAACTCCTTTTAAAGGAATGATCTTATGGGGAGCCAATATTTACAATGGCCCGCTTGCATTGCCAGGTCAATACCAGGTAAGACTTACTGCAGGTGGCAAAACATTTACAGAAGCGTTCGAGATAAAATTAGACCCACGCATTAATGACATCACTTATGCCGATCTCGAAGAGAAATTCAATCTGGCATTACAGATCCGTAATCAAACAAGTCTGGCCAATGAAGCGGTCATTAAGATCCGGGCGATCAAAGAAAAAATGAAAGCCGAAGGCTCCAACACAAAAAACAATGCTGTATTGAACCAGTTAACAGAAATTGAAGAAGCCCTCTATCAGGTGAAGAACCAGAGTTCACAGGATCCGTTGAATTTTCCGATCAAACTCAATAATAAGATGGCTGCTCTGGAAAGAGTTGTTGAATCGGGCGAGTACAAACCTACCGATGGCTCTTATAAAGTATTTGAGGAACTGAAAGCGGAACTTGCTGTTCAGCTGAATAAGCTCGATGGCTTGCTGAAAAAGTAAGGAATGGAACAATACTGATTAACTATCCTGAAAATATTTCCCACAAAAAAGCCCTGAATTTCGTCGGGGCTTTTTTTAGTTTTTGTGGAGCCGACCGGAATCGAACCGGTGTCCAAACATCGCAACCATTAGCTTTCTACATGCTTATTTCTTTATTATTTGTCGGCGGCAAACCGGGAAAGAACAAACCAACCTGCCACTTAGCTGAATGGTCTTAGTCAACAGGCACAGCCTTCTGTTGCAGCATCTCCTTTTATTTTTAGTCGGCGGCGGCACATGGAAAGAAGCGAACCTGTGCGGCGGCCCAAATGGTTACTTAATCACTGATTAAGCAGCCATGGCATACTGAGTATTGCCAGTTGAGTTTTGAATATTCAGATTAAAGTGCTAATTATCCAACGCACTGCATGCTTACACTAACCGTAACCTATGCTGTCAAAACCAACACGGCCCCAATTGTGTACGTAGAATCGTATACAAAGTTACAAATAATTTCCTGAACCTTCTTTTACCGGTTATTTAAGTAACCTCCAGAAGTCTAATCCCAATGCATAGGCCATTAACGCCATCAGCAATATCATTCCAGCCATCTGGGCGTATTCCATGAACTTATCGCCCGGTTTGCGGCCGGTTACCATCTCGTAGATAGTGAACAGGGCATGACCCCCGTCGAGGGCAGGAATAGGCAGTATATTCATAAAGGCGAGTACTATGGAGAAGATCCCGGTTAGTGTCCAGAATCTTTCCCAGTCCCAAACGCCCGGAAAGGTATTTCCAATACTGATCACACTACCCAGTGAATCACTGGCGTTCACTTTTCCGGTAAAGATCTGCTTGATGCCGGTGATGTATTTATCGAGGGTTTCCCAGCAATGGGTAAATCCTATCGGAATAGACTGCAGAAAGGAATATTCGGTGGTAACCGTTCCAAGAATAACCAACGGACTCAGTGCAAAAAAACCAATAGAGCCTTTGTTGTTCACCAATGCTTTTACGTTAACGGTATCCGTTCCCCTGATCATGGTTAATGTTACCAGAGAATCGGTATAGGTTTTCTTAATTGCATCAAATTCCTGGTAGTATTTAAAGGGCTTGCCATTCATCGCAATCAGGGTATCCCCTTTACGCAATTCACCATTGGTGATGGTGGCAGTTTTACCAATTGAATCTACAATTACCGGATAACGCGGCACTACCAGACCACTGAATTTCTTAAGCGTCACCAGGTTTTTGGTAAACTCCTCCGGAACGGTAATGTCCATTTGCTGGCCATCGCGGATAACCTGTAATTTCTTGGCTTCCTTCAATACCATATCAGATTCCAGCATCCCAAAATTCTCGATCACTTTTCCGTCTATGCCCACTACATTATCGCCGTCTTTTAATCCGATCGATTTTGCCAGTGAGTCTGTATAAACACCGTACTTCAGGTTTTTAACAGGCAGTTGCTCCTCGCCCCATACCCAGGTAATACCAATAAAGATCACGATGGCTAATATCACATTCACCACAACACCGCCAATCATTATGATCAGGCGCTGCCAGGCTGGTTTAGAACGGAACTCCCATGGTTGTGCAGGGAGATTCAGCTGGTCTTTATCCATACTTTCATCGATCATACCGGCAATTTTTACATAGCCGCCAAAAGGAATCCAGCCTAAGCCATATTCAGTTTCTCCTTTTTGTTTTTTCCATAAACTGAACCATGGATTAAAGAAAAGATAGAATTTTTCCACCCTGCATTTAAACAACTTGGCCGGAATATAATGCCCCAGCTCATGCAGTACTACCAAGATAGAAAAAGACAAAATAAACTGCCCCATTTTTACTCCCACACTTAACCAATCAATTGCTAATAAACTCATATCAAATTTCCCGAGGGTTTTAATTTAAAGATAAAATTACATATGTACCAGCGAAGCGGCAAAATCACGCGCTTCCGCATCTGTATCAAAATATTCCTGCAAAGTAGGCTTCTCAATAAAGCTGATCTTAGCCATGGTTTGTTCCACCATTTCTGTCATATCCAAAAACCCGATGCGGTTGCGAAGAAAAGCAAAAACAGCTATTTCATTGGCCGCATTTAATATACAGGGCATGTTCCCGCCTCTGTGCAATGCATCTATTGCAAGTGCCAGGTTACGGAATGTTTTTAAATCGGGTTCTTCAAAAGTCAGGGTATTGGGCTTCTTGAAATCGTATCGTGGAAAATCGTTGGCAATTCTCTGTGGAAAAGCCAGCGCATACTGGATAGGTAATTTCATGTCCGGCATCCCCATTTGCGCCTTTATGCTGCCATCTTCGAACTGAACCATGCTGTGTATGATACTCTGCGGATGAACCACTACCTGAATCTGGTGAGGATCTAAATTGAACAACCATTTGGCCTCAATCATTTCCAGACCCTTGTTCATCAGCGTTGCGGAATCGATGGTAATTTTTGCCCCCATCGACCAGTTCGGATGCTGCAAAGCATGATCTCTTTTTACGTTCACCAGAAAGTTGGGTTTCTTTCCAAAGAAAGGACCACCACTGGCAGTAAGAATAATTTTTTCTATTTTATTTCTGCCCTCGCCTACCAGGCATTGAAAAATTGCAGAGTGCTCACTGTCTACCGGAATGACGGGGATCCTTTTTTCTGCAGCATTGCGCATGACGATATCGCCTGCTACAACCAGTGTTTCCTTGTTGGCCAGTGCAATGGGCTTACCCAGTTCAATAGCGTTCAGGGTAGGCTTTAAACCGGCATAGCCTACAATGCCTGCAAGCATCATGTCGTAACAATCTACCAATGCGGCTTCGGCCAGTGCGGCCTCACCGGCAAATACTTTAATATCTGTAGCGGCCAGTGCTTCTTTAACAGCAAGGTATTTTTTTTCATCCCCGATCACTACCATATTGGGATTGAACATCAGTGCCTGTTTGATGAGTAATTCATCATTAGACTGAGCTGTTAGTATTTCAGCAGAAAAAAGATCGGGGTTTGCCTTGATCACTTCCAGTGCCTGAGTACCGATTGAACCTGTAGAACCAAATATGGCGATGCGTTTTTGACTCATTCAAACGTTTTAATTGATGCCGAATTAACTATAAAATTAGCAAATATGCGGCACCCTTCAGTAAATATTAATCCCCGGTTAACTACCGTTGAATAAATGGTTTCATTGCTTCTGCTATCTCGCGGTTGTTGCTGAGCCGGGGAACTTTATTCTGCCCTCCCAGCTTACCAATGGATTTCATATAATCGATAAATCCGTTTTTAGCCACTACAGAAATCTGTAAGGGCAACAATATATTGCCTTTCATCAGATCGTCGTAATATACATTTTTACTCCGCATTTCTTCATTCAAAGTATGGTTGAATGCCTGCAGATCGGCAGGAGCAGCCTCAAATTCTATCAGCCATTCGTGATAGCTTTTACCCGCTCCCTGCTGAATCATTGGCGCCACGGTGTATTCAGTTACTTTGGCCCCATGAACCGCAGAGGCCTTCAGCATGGCCTGCTCAACCTCCTCGCCAATTACATGTTCACCAAATGCGGATATAAAATGTTTGGTTCTGCCGCTTACTATGATCCGGTAAGGTGCAAGACTCACAAATTTCACTGTATCGCCTAAATTATAGCCCCATAACCCGGCATTACTGTTAATGATCAGGGCATAGTTCTCCCCCAGTTTTACGTCTTTTAACGTAAGCCTGGTTGGATATTCATTGAATATTTCCCCTGCGGGAACGAACTCGTAAAAAATACCGCTGTTGGTATTGAGGAGCATACCCGGTTCGGACTGTGTATCCTGAAAAGCAAAAAAGCCCTCACTGGCAGGAAACAACTCCACAGCATCTATTTTCCGGCCAATACTTTCCATGATCCTTGCCTTATAGGGCTCAAAATTCACGCCTCCCTGAACCATTACACTGAAATTCGGGAAGAGCTCTCCCACTTTTTTGCCGCTTTTTTCAATTAACCGGTCAAAATACATTTGCATCCAAGGAGGAATTCCGCTGATCAGGGTCATATCCTTATTAATGGTCTCCTCCACAATTTTATTCAGCTTGGTTTCCCAGTCTTCAATACAATTGGTTTCATAACCGGGCAGCTGGTTGGCGCGTAAATAGGAAGGAATATGGTGATTCACAATACCACTCAGCCTGCCGGTAGGAATATTGCCCGTTCTTTCCAACACCGGAGATCCGCTTAAAAAAATCATTTTCCCGTTGGCAAAAGCATAATTACCCGTTTCGGCCATATAACAAAGCAGGGCATTTCTGGCTGTTTGAATATGATTGGGAATGGAATCTTTGGTGATGGGGATGTATTTTACCCCGCTGGTGGTTCCGCTGGTTTTTGCAAAATAGATCGGATGCCCCTTCCAGAGCACATTATCCTTCCCCTGTTTGATCTGCTCTATATAAGGTTTGAGCATTTCATAGTCCCTGATGGGTACCGCCTGGGTATAACCTGCATGGTCAGCAACCTCCGAAAGCCGGTGGTCTTTCCCAAACAGGGTATGCACACCGGTTTTAAGCTGGGCCTTAAAGATGGCATCCTGGTGCTCTATAGCCTGCAGCATTCCCTTACGGGTTTTATTATAGATGAGCTGTGCAAAGGGTTTTGCCAGCAGCGATTTAAGGTTCATAATACAAATATGATCG
>CALPNW020000165.1 GCA_943325035.2 Sphingobacterium thalpophilum
CAAGGCTCAACTTTACTTATCAGAATGGTACTAATAATAATACCATCAGAGAAGAACAAAAAACGCTCAATACATCTCAGTACCTCCAGTATTACAAAGAAGGCTGGGTAAACGCAGGGAATTCCGCAAACTCTTATGATTCTTTATTAACCGCCAACAGTATCAGTAAAACAACCGATACAGACTGGTTTGATGCTGTTTTGCGTCAGGGTAAATATTCTCAATATAATTTAAATGCAAGCGGTGGCGGGGAAAAATCTACTTATTTTGTTTCAGGAAGCTATTATCATTCAGATGCCCCTACAAAAGGAATCGATTATGATAAAGCTACTTATCGTGTGAACATTACTGCAGAATTAACCAAACGCCTTTCTTTCAAAGGAGGCTTTAGCGGAAATTACCAGCGAACAAGTAATTTTTTAGCCGGTTCATTTTTTGCCAATCCGATAAGAGCCATGTATCGTTTGGCACCATGGTTGCCTGTTTACAAGAGTGATGGACAAACCTATGAGTTAGGCTTCAATAACGGATACAATCCGGTTGCTGTATTAGAAACCACTAAACGCAATGCAAAAACCTACAATATTTCCGGTAATGGTTCCCTGAATTATAAAATCATGAAGGGATTGACTTTTGAAGGTTCTTATGCCATTGATTTTAACCATGCGCTCAGCAGTATATTTTATGATCCAAGAGTAGGTAATGCCAATGTTGCCGTTGGTGGTACCATTGAAAATTATACCCAGGACATTACCAACTGGGTTAGCACCAATATTGTACGGTATAAAAAAGAATTCGGTGATAACCATAAATTAGAAGCGTTTGGCGGATATGAGGCACAAAGCAGATCTGATGTGGATATTAATATTGCTGTAAATGGAATTGCTCCGGGTACAACGACTGCTGCAGGCGGTTCCAGCCCAACTTTAACCACAGGAACAGGAACAGCCAACAGGCTGTTGAGTAAATTCCTGAATGCCAATTATGCTTTTAAGGACCTCTATTTTATTTCTGGTTCAGTGAGAGAAGATGCTTCTTCCCGGTTCGCCAGAAATTTCAGAAAAGCAACATTCTGGTCTGTAGGTGCAGGATGGAATATTTCCAACGAGAAATTTTTCAATGTGAATTGGATCAATGAGTTGAAATTAAGAGGAAGCTTCGGTTATACCGGAAACCAGGGTATCGACAACTTTGAATCTCAGGGACTCTACGGTGCGGGAAGTGATTACAATCTGCAATCCGGTTTGGCTCAAACACAATTGGCCAATGACAACCTTACCTGGGAAAAAAATATTCCATTGAACATCGGACTTGATTTCTCTTTACTGAAAGGAAGAATCACCGGTTCATTTGAATGGTATACCAGAACCACCAGCCAGTTATTGATCAGTCAATCCATTCCTAGTGTGAACGGGGTAACCAGTATTACGGTAAACAGTGGTTCCATGAAAAATTCCGGAATAGAATTGACCTTGTCTTCTGTGAATATTGCTCCAGCAACTGCTGGCGGGTTTAAGTGGGTGACCGATTTTAACATCACCACCAATAAAAATACCATTACAGAAATTGATCCCGCCTATGTGGGAAATGCCAATTACTCCAGAAGAGTCGGGAATGATTTTTATACCCATTTCCAAAGAGGCTACGCAGGCGTTGATCCAGCCAATGGAGAAGCACTGTGGTATAAATCCGATTTAAAAGATTCTACAACCAATGCTTTTACAACAGCATTACCCCGGTTGCAGAACGGAAGTGCACTGCCTAAATTTTACGGTGGGTTAACGAATGCCTTCTCCTATAAAAATTTTAAGTTCAGCTTTCAGTTGTATATGTTTTGGGGCAATACCATTTATGACGATTACGGATACCTCCAGAAAACAGATGCCAATCTGGGTTTCTCCGATCAGAGCAATGGCCTGAGTCGTTATGAATATGCCAGAAGATGGACTACTCCGGGTCAGATCACAGATGTACCGAAGCCTGTTTTTCTGGGAACTCAATCGTCATCCGGAAGTTTTGAGAGCAGTCGTTTTTTATACGATGGCAGTTATATCAGATTGAGAGATGTTACTTTATCGTATAATCTTCCATCTAGCCTTTTATCGAAATACAAGCTCAACAATGTTCGTTTGTATGTAAGAGGTCAGAATCTGTTTACTTATGTAAAGGATAAGCGTTTTAATACAGATCCGGAAGTAAGTATTGATGGAACAATGTCGCAAAGACCTCCGGTTTTTAATACACTTTTATTTGGCTTAGATGTTAATTTTTAATTGAATAAATATCATTTTATGAAAAAAATATATTCAGCATTTGCTATTTTCATTTTACTTTTTTTAATTTCTTGTAAAAAAGATTTTTTAGAAGTAAAACCCCAGCAAAGTGTTTTAACAGCAGATGTGTTTGCAAGCATGTCTACTTCACGTGCTGCTGTGAACGGATTGTATTCATTGATGCAATCGTATAGTTACTATGGAAGAGACGCCATGGTAATTCCTGAAGTGTTATCTGATAATGCTACAAGAAGCGTGAAGTCGGGTAATCGTTATACAGGAATGAATACCATGACTCATACTGCTACCGATGCAAATATTTCGAGAATGTGGAGCCAGATGTATCAGATAGTAAGTAATGCAAATGCGATTATTGCCAATGAAGAAAATATCAAAAAAAATGCAACTACTTTAGAACAGGAAGAAGCAGCCCAGCTGGTTGGCGAAGCATATTCTGTAAGAGCATTGGTTTATTTTGACCTGGTAAAGTTTTTTGCACGGCCATTAAAATTCACTACTGATGGATCTCACTTAGGCGTTCCACTGGTGATCAAACCAATTATCAATATTACTGATGTGGTTTACCCGGCCAGAAATACTGCTGCCGAAGTGTATACCCAGATTGATAAAGATATTACTCAAGCGCTGATCCGGCTTCCGGCAACCGGAAATGTATTAAGCAGCGGAACCGTTAACAGTACTTTGTTAAAGATCCGGCTGAATAAATTTTCTACGCTTGCACTGAAAGCAAGAATTGCAGTTTATAAAGAGGATTGGACAACGGCAGCTGAAGCTGCTAATGAGGTAATTGCTTCCGGGAAATATTCCTTGTATAGTTTTGGCTCCATGCTGCAGGATTTCAGAACACAAAGCAGTGCTGAGTCATTGTTTGAAGTTGCTAATAACACCAATGACAATCCGGGGACAGATTCATACGCCTATTTATGCAGTCAGATGGGCTATGGTGAAATGCTGGGTACTAATCTGAACATGAACAGAAAAAGTACAGGAACCACACTCACTGCTTTCAGGGCCTTGTATGAAACATATTCAGCCACTGATATCCGCAGAAATTTTATAGCTCTCGGCAACAGAAATTCACTGGGTGGAGAAACCGCTGTGCCATTGCCTGTTAAGTACGTTAATATTTCTACTTATATGGAAAATATTAAAGTCCTCCGGTTTGCTGAAATGTATCTGGTAAGGGGAGAAGCTAATGCACGACTGGCAGTTGCTAACAATAACGCTACTTTACTAACCTCCTCTTTAACTGATATTAATCTGATCAGAAGATCCAGAGACACTGCTACTACAACAAGACTTTTTAATGCAGTATTAACCGGGGTTCCACCAACAGGCAGTATTTCTGCAGTTGCATTTATAGATAGTATTATTGTTGAGCGAAGAAAAGAATTTGCTTTTGAGGGACAGCGTTTATTTGATTTGAACAGAACTCAAACCACTTTTGTTAAAATCAATTCAGGAGGGAATGCAGCTTCAAGACTGGTTCAGTATTCTGCAACAACTTCCAGTTTATACCAAAGAACCATTATGCCAATACCAGTTACTCAGGTACAGAATAATCCGCAGATGGTTCAAAATCCGGGGTTCTAACAATTTAAATTTTGTAGAGGATGAAGTATTTATCTTTCTTTAAGACGGTCGTTTTTTTATTTTTTTTCTGTTATTCAATCAATAGCGATGCTGCTGAAAAGAGAGATACGGTTCGCGTGTTATTTGTAGGCAATAGTTATGTGTATTATAATAATCTGGCGCAGATGATCGGACTGATCACCGACAGCATGGATACCAAAATCATCTGTAAAAAATCTACAGCGGGTGGAGTTACTCTGGGTGAACACTGGAATGGTTTGAAGGGATTGAAGTCCAGACAGCTGATTGAAAAGACCAGGCATAATATAGTGGTCATTCAGGATAACAGTATGTGGCCCATTCAGCATCCGGATAGCCTGATGCTTTACGGAACGCTTTTTTGTAATGCCATTACATCTGCCGGCTCCAGGCCTTTTATTTACAATACCTGGGCCAGGCAGAAAACGCCGGAAACGCAACCTCAGATTACAGCAGCTTACAGTAAGCTGGCAGCAGATAATCATGCAACACTGGTTCCTGTAGGTGATTCCTGGGCGCTGGCCCGCAGATTGAAACCGGATATTGATCTTTTTAATGCAGACGGTTCTCATCCTTCTAACCTGGGTACTTTTTTGATTGCGCTGAATTTTGTAAAAAAAATTACAGGCAGTTTGCCCCTGAAGTATGCAACCGTTTATAATTATTACGACAAAGACGGAGAGACCTTCCGGATCATGCAATTATCGGAAGCGGATATTAATTTCTGTGTACGTGTGGTCAATGAAACAGTAACCAATTAATTCTGCTGATAAGATTAGTGATATGATTAAAAAACTTTTATCCAACCTGACTTTCTGGGTATTGATTGCAATAACAGGAGGTGTTCTGGTAGGTCATTTTTCGCCTGCAACAGGGGTTGCCATGCAACCATTGGGTAAGTATTTCATTGAAGTAGTGAAGTTGTTTATCAGCCCCATCATTTTGTTCACTATTATCATTGGTATCAGTGGTATGGGTGATCTGAAAAAAGTGGGTAAAGTAGGCGGAAAGGCCTTGCTGTATTTTGAAATTGTAACGACTATTGCATTGGTGATAGGGCTTGCAGTGGGGTATTTTTTACAACCGGGGGCCGGGGTAAATACATCCAATATCGGGCAGGTGGATATTTCCAAGTACAACAATACCAATGTATCCATTTCCTGGTTGCAGTTTTTTAAAGACAATATCACCATACAGGTGCTGATGTTTGCCATTGTAGCAGGAATTGTAATCAGTAAGCTGAAGCAACGGGAGGCCATACTGCATAAATTATACTTTGTTTCTAAATACGTTTTCAGAACATTGCATTTTGTAATGAAACTGGCCCCCATCGGCGCATTTGGCGGTATGGCGTACACCATTGGTAAATACGGGGTTGCAACACTGCTTCCGCTGGGTAAGCTGATGGTATGCGTTTATCTGACCATGGCCTTGTTTGTGCTCTTTGTGCTGGGCGGTGTTTTGCGGTATTATAAAATCAATATGCTCCATTTTTTAGGCTATATCAAAAATGAGTTGCTGATTGTTTTAGGTACCTCTTCCTCCGAAGCAGCGCTTCCTTCTTTAATGGAAAAGCTGGAAAAAATGGGTTGTCATAAATCGGTGGTTGGCTTAGTGGTACCTGCCGGCTATTCCTTTAATTTAGACGGCACTTCCATTTATCTTTCTATGGCAATGGTCTTTCTGGCACAGGTGTTTAACATTGAATTGTCCTTAGAACAGATTATAACCATCATTGGAATTTTAATGGTTACCTCCAAGGGTGCAGCTGGTGTTACCGGAAGCGGCTTTGTGATACTGGCTTCTACATTAACCGCTACTAAAGTGATACCGGTAGAAGGGCTTGCTTTATTGCTGGGCGTAGACAGATTCATGTCTGAAGCAAGAGCCATCACCAACTTTATTGGCAATGGGGTTGCCACTATCTTTATCTCTAACAATGAAAAGATGTTTGATAGAAGCCGGATGTACAAGGCTTTTGGAAAGCATGACCCGAGTCTATAAATGTGATATTTCAAGATAGATGGCCCGATTTTAAGTATTTGTAACTAGATATAATTAATATTTTTTACAATTGCTATATATGTTTATAAATTACCCAAGTGTTCTGAATAATCTGTTTTTATTTTCCTAATTAATTTTAGATACTTATACATTATTTTTTTGGATTTATTAATGATAAGATATCTCCATTATTTCGGATTAATAAATACTCTTTTCTTAATAATGGGAACAATCAGCCTCATTCCATTTAAATTCATTTTGGCAAATTATTAAAATATAAAATTGCTGGTAACATATTTCTGCTAAATTTGGTTTCCCTCCAATAGTATACTAGTATAATTCATTAAATTCTTTTTTATAATGAAGTTAAGAATTTCGATTTTTTGGGGACTCTCATTTTCTTGCGCCATCATATTTAATTCATGTCGAAAAGACACAAGGGTAGAAATAGAAACACCCTATTTGCAAAATGAAACTTTCTTTAAAAGAGGTAATTCTGGTGGGGCAATCGGCCAAATTTCTGTCAATTCAACGGGAAATTATAAGAACGATATTATTGATTCTGTTA
>CALPNW020000166.1 GCA_943325035.2 Sphingobacterium thalpophilum
AGCCATCGGAAAAAAATGTACCCCCTTTAAAATAGAAATGGTGGTAAGAGGAAATCTGGTTGGGCATGCATGGAGAACCTACAGTGCAGGTACAAGAACATTGTGCGGTGTAATTATGCCCGAAGAACTAAAAGAGAATGATTTTTTTCCTGCTCCGCTGATCACACCTTCCACTAAAGCAGCAGAAGGACATGATGAAGATATCTCCAAGGCTGAAATCATTGCCGCCGGACTTGCTACAGAACAAGACTGGAGCACGCTGGAAAAATACACACTGGCACTTTTTGAAAGGGGCAAATCAATTGCTGCAGCAAGAGGACTGATACTGGCAGATACTAAATATGAATTTGGAAAAATAGGCGATACTATTTACCTGATGGACGAGATCCATACCCCGGATTCTTCCCGCTATTTTTATGCAGATGGTTTTGCAGAACGACAGTTAACAGGAGAACGCCAGAAACAACTCAGCAAGGAGTTTGTAAGGGAATGGCTGATCGAAAATAATTTCATGGGCAAGGAAGGCCAAACCGTTCCGGAAATGTCCGACGAATGGGTAGATACCATCAGCAAAAGATATATTGAACTCTATGAAAAAGTAATTGGTGAACCGTTTGTGCCGGTAGACCTGAGCGATGAAGAAACAGATCGTTTAATCATTGAAGCACTTCATGAATTAGTTCACTAAGCCTTGGCGGACCGGTCTCCTTTTTCAATAAGTTCAGTAAGTTTTGGTCTCAGCCTTGCACTGCTTTTATTAAAAATATTTTGTCCTTTATCAATTCCTTTTCGGATGGCTTCCTGCCTTTCGAGCGGCAGATGTATCGTGTCTTTACATTCTGTGCTGCAGCATCCGTTAAAAGCTTCCGCACATTCCGGACATTGAATGAACAACAAATGACATCCGTCATTTTTACAATTGGTATGGGTATCGCAGGGCTTACCACATTGGTGACAATGAGCTATGATATCTTCTGTAATACGTTCACCCAAACGATCGTCGAATACAAAATTTTTACCAATGAATCTGGCAGGTAACTGCTGTTCTTTAATTTCCCTGGCATAATTAATGATACCGCCTTCGAGATGGTATACTTTACCAAAACCCTGGTGAAGCATAAATGCACTGGCTTTTTCACAACGTATGCCACCGGTGCAATACATGATAATGTTCTTGTCTTCTTTGCCCTTCAGCATACCGGCAGCCATTGGCAATTGTTCTCTGAAAGTATCCGAGGGGATTTCTACTGCGTTCGTAAAATGCCCTACTTCAAACTCATAGTGATTTCGCATATCCACTACAACCGTATCCGGATCATTCAGCAATTCATTCATCTGTGCGGCATTCACATAATTACCCTTGCGCTCCATCGAAAAAGTCGGATCTTCTATTCCATCAGCTACAATCTTTTCCCGCACTTTGATTTTTAATACCCAGAAACTTTTTCCCTGTTGCAATTCGTCGTTTAATCCATCCGGATCCTCTACTGCAATATTTAAACGAAGATCATTCAACCCTTCGGTTTGGTTGAGTGCAACTCTGAACGATTCCATTAAATGGTCCGGAACGCTGATCTGCGCATTGATCCCTTCGTGTGCCACATAGATTCTTCCGAACACCTGCAGTGCATTGAATGTCTTATACAGGTCATCCCTGAATTGCGGAGGATTCTGAACAGGAAAATACCGGTAAAAACTGATGGTAGTTCGCTTGAAAGGTTCTTTCATTAACCTTTCCTTTAACTCAAGATTGGATACACGATTGTGCAGTAAAGCCATACATTAAATTTTAGACATAGTACAGGACTATATTCCGTTAAATAAGGAGCTGCTTGCAGGGCAGCCAAAATTCAATACAAAAATAACGATTATCTGAACAACGGAACAGCAATCCTGAAACCGGATGGTCTGCCACCGCTTTTTTCAACCCCTTGTATATAATCAACCCTCAGCACTTTGAAAATATTTTCAATGCCCCAGAAATATTCCTGGTAACTGGTTCCATTATCTGCATACAACGCATTCAAGCCAGTTACAAAAAACCAGTTGAGCTTTTTGAATCCGGGAATTTTGTTACTGATAAACCCATTTAAATGATATTCTATATGTGCTGTTGCCGAAAACCCTGCGGTGTTACTATAACGGTAGTAAGGCGCCAATTGAAAACTGTTTAAAAATTCAGCTGCCAGAAAAGTTTGATTGCCATTAAAATGCTGATAATCGGGTATAAAGGTTTTAGCCGCACTGATAAATCCACCGGCAGTTAAATTATAATTTAATTTACCGAGCAACTTAAGATTCAGCGCATCGTTAATACTTACCCGCCATTTAGTATAATCTACATCACTTCCCAGCAGCCCGTTGATTCCCTGAGAAACAGAAGCACTGATTGTAGGAAAGCGGGAACCAATATCCACCGTTCTATCCGGATATTCAATATTACGCGATCCCGGTTTCCAGTTTATCCCAAGGGTTAAAACTGCTGCCTGGTTTCTTTTCATATCTGAGCTGGTTAACTCGGCTGGAAAATTAGGGGTCAGCTGCCTGTTTGCATAGTCTTTCCAGGAAACCATGTCATCCAGATTTGATAACGGAGAACGATCCTGAAACTGAAAGTTTGCATTTAACCGTAACCCATTACCTATTCCACCGGAATAGGACAGCTTAATGAAATCGGCCGAATATATCTTCAGGTAATTATATTCTGCAAGCAATGTATACAGAGAGTTCAACCGTTCACTAACCGGGCTGGAATTATTGTACTGAAATACTTTTCTGCCTGCAGCAACTGAAAAATTCTGCAGGTATTTTTTTCCAAAATTATAGGATGCAGTGATGGAAGGGCTAAACTGTTTATTGGCAAAGCCATACCGCAACACAGGACTTATTGCTAATGTTTTCCGGCCGGTGTATTCTTTGAAATATCCGGGCGTATAATTAACTACTCCTCCTTCTACGGTATTGTAATTGATGGCACTGGCCAGTGAAGGAAAACTGATTCTTGTTTTCTTCTTTTGAACACTGATAGATTGACCCGTTAATAAAAAACTACTCAGCCTGAACTTATTTCTGATACGGTCCAGCGAATCGAGATATCGCGGATCTTTCCGTATGATTTCCAGACTGTCCTTTTGCTGATAGTCCCTTAATTCTTCCTTCATCAAAGGAAGCGGCCGGATACTGTCCCAGTAAGCCAATGTTTTTTTATTGGAACTGTCGGCAAACTTCAACACGGTATTATTAAAATATTTTGGCTTGAACCCGGGATTCAGATTAAACTGGTCATACACCTGCAGAAAACTTCCGAAAAAATCAAACCCCAGAAATTTTCCGGACGGAAAAATTACCTGGTTCTTGATCACCCAGAAACTTGCTACCGGAATATATTGCTGCTGAATGACCAGCGTATCAAGCAACTGAAGCTGCTGCGAACGAAGCAATTTTAAATCTACACTTTGAATCCGCCAGTCATTTTCACTGATGTGAATATACCCTGTAAACAGGGGCTCGTATGCTCTTCTAGGGGTTACTTTTATTCTGCTGATCTCCTTTCCGGACTCATAAAATGTACCTTCAAATTTATAATTATAAAAGCTCAGCGCATTACTGGCAACCGGCGAAATAAACCCTCTTGGGTTCAGGCTGCGGCCTATTGAAATTGTATTTTCGTAAAATGAAATGATCTGCGGACTGCTGAATCCAAAGCCGTCACTTCTGCCGCTCACTTTGGTAGACAACACTTCTACTTTTCTTTTATCGGGCTCTTCAACAGAATACTTGGCAAGTGTTTCGGAGAGAAAGATCATTTTCCGTTTACTGGTATCCCCGTCTTCAAAATCTACTTTCTGCCCCATAAAGGATGCCGGATAATTTCTCAACTGCAATTGGCCTTTAATATAAACCTCACAGGAAAACTGTTTGATCTCCCGTAAATGGGTCTCCCTGTTTTTGATGGCGTTGCGGATGATAGAATACGCAGGATCTTCACCTCCGGATTTAACCAATACTTCCCTGAGATGATACTGTTGCAGTGTTAATTCAAAATTCACCTGAACCGCAGTATCAGATAAGCGGATCTTTTTCTCAACAGAACTGTATCCAACAAATTGAGCAACCAGAATATATTCTCCCGGATCCAGATTAATGGTATAAAAACCATTGCTGTTGGCAGAAACTCCTTTGGTACTCCCCTTGATCAATACCGATGAAAACGCCAGAGGTTTAGCCTCCGCGGCAGAGCGGATGGTTCCACTGATCGTTCCGGCCCTCCCCAAAAAAACAGCCATTACAAAACTGAAGGTGAGCAGTGATTTCCGGAAAAATAAATATTTACTGTTTAGCATTACGCCGAATATATTACAAAAAAAACCGGAATGAATATCCGGCTTTACAATGATTTGTTAATTGAACAAAATAGCTATTTGCCAATTCTATCGTGCCATGCAAGCATGCCGCCTGTTACATTGATGGTGTTTTTAAATCCGGCAGCTTCCATGATCAAACAGGCTTGTCCGCTCCTGTTACCGCTTCTGCAATAAACATATACCGGTTCATCTTTCATAGATTCAATGTCATCCAACTGCATCATCTGAACTTGTCCGAGAGGCAATAATATACCGCCAACATTAAAGTCTGCATGTTCATTTGGTTCACGCACATCAATCAGATTAAATGTTTCGCCTGAATCAATTTTTGCTTTTAATTCTTCTACGGAAATGCTCTGCATAAAATGGAATTTTATTGGATAATTGGTGTTCTTACAGTATCAATTACAGGTGGCGTTTCACTGATGTACAGATCCATGATCTGCCCCTGTCTTATTTTGTTAAGTAATTTTTCTCCTGCCGGCCCCAAGGCACCGGAAAAAAGCTCCGGACTCTGCCTGATAACAAATGCAGCTGCTGAATCTTTGATGGGCCCTACTGCAATAATAGAACCAATATTCACACTGATAGTGGATAAGAAACTACGGGCTTCATCGAGCGTTTTACCAATCAGGTCAGGCACATCGGTTTCCCCGGTTCCAATTCCGCTTCCAAGCACAAAACTGATTACTGAACCAATCGGAATTTTAGTGCCCGGCTTTACGATCTCATCATTCAGCAATTGCTCCAGTACCGCATTTCTGGCGATATCAGGTTTATAGGTTACATAACCCAGCTTCAACCCTAAACTTTGCAGGTACATCTCCGCACTTTTGATAGAAAATCCTGCCAGATTGGGCATTTCTACCTGTGGTGGAATAACGCGGTTAACGGTGAGATAAATTGTTCTGCCCTGTTTAACCATGGCATCCGCCTCGGGCGATTGCCGGATCACTGCCTGCTTTGCTACTGTATCTATGTATACTGAATCCTGAATAGTTACTTCAAAGCCACGGTCTTCCAGTATCTTCTGCGCAGCAAGAATATGCTGACCTGCAACAGATGGCACTTTCTCGTACTTACCATACCCGGTAATCCATTCGAGAGAACCAAAGAATAAAAGGATCAGCACCAGGATCAGCCCCAGCCCCGCCAGTATATTTACCCAAAGTGGTTTTTCAGTGATGAATTTGAACACAGTAAGAATTTATTATATTGAATGAAGAATCAGGAAAAAAGCATTTATTGCTGCTTGCCATAATATGCTGCTAACCGGCTGTACCCTGTTTAAAGTTAAGCAAAAGCCTGTTCAACCACGTCGGAATAAAAATCGGTCAGACTCAATCCCATTGCTTTTACCTGCTGTGGAATCACAGAAGCCTCACTTTGTCCGGGAACCGTATTTACTTCGAGCATGTAGGGTTTTTGCTGAACCGTATCATAGATAAAATCTATTCTCACCACCCCTTTACAGTTTAAGATTTCATATACACGCATGGCGGCTTCACTTAACTCCCGCTTCATGGTATCATCCATCAAAGCCGGAGTGGTTTCAACACTTTTGCCCTGGTATTTTGCTTCAAAATCAAAAAAATCATTATCGGTACTGATCTCTGTTATTGGCAAGACCGTAATGGCTGCCCCCTGTTTAAAGACCCCGATTGTAAATTCTCTGCCGCCAATAAATTCTTCTACCAGTAATTGCGTGTCTTCTTTAAATGCCTTTTCCAGAGCAGGCTGCAATGCTGCTGCTGTTGTAACCTTGCTCATCCCAATACTGCTGCCACCGCTATTGGGTTTAACAAATAAAGGAAGCTGCAACTTATTCAAAATTGTTTCGGCAGCTACCGGAGTATGCTTGAAGAGATGCATAGACTTTGCAACATTGATGCCGCCAAATGCAGCTACAGCAACGGTAAACCGCTTATTCATGGTAAGAGCCGAAGTGGCTGCATCACAGCTTGTATAAGGTAGTCCGATCATATCAAAATATCCCTGGAGTTTACCATCCTCCCCGGGGGTTCCATGGATACAGAGAAATACAACATCAAAATTAATTTTCTGATC
>CALPNW020000167.1 GCA_943325035.2 Sphingobacterium thalpophilum
ATGTTCCACACATTACCGATATCAGAATACAGCGCACTGCTTATTTTAAAGCTTCCGATGGTGGTTAACAAAAACCGGTACTCGATGTTCATCTCTAACTGCATGTCTCCGTAACGATCCCGGAATGCATTCTTAACAGTGTCCTGTTCGCTCTGGCTGGAACCGCCAAGACCCAGTTGCCTGAGTGTCCATGCCCGCATGGAGTTGGGGCCACCTGCAGAAAATTGTTTGAAGAACGGAAGGGTAATCCCTATCACAGAATCATTGCCATAGTTATAACCAATACCACCATAGACGCGATAGGCTAATTCAGCTTTATCGAATTTAATAGAATGCCTGTACTCGTTCTCTGCTTTGATGTACCGGTAAATATTCCCCTTGATGCCGGGTGTTAATCCCAAAATCCCACCAGCTTCTTCTACACCAAAACGATAGTAATTACTTGCGTTGGGGTTTCTATTACTGATGGTTGTTTTGATCACCGAAAAGGACTGACTGATAATATTTCCTTCATTGAAGGAGGCCTTTAAAAAAGGATTTTTGAGGATCAGTGCATTGAGTGAATCCAGTTTGTCGAGCGTATTGAGTTCTATATTCAACGGCTTGTATAAATAAACCGTATTGCCTTTTTTCCATTCGTATCCCCAGCTGGTGATCAGTGTACGCAACCTGTAAAAAGTGCGTCGGTCTACATATCCAGCATTAATAGCCCAGAGGGTTCTTCTGTTGTCTAAATTATTGAATCCTTTAAAACCTTTAAAGGGCTGTATGATCTTTGGAAAAATATAAGTGTGCCCTGCATTGATAATAAAGGATTGTAACAAACCGTTTTGCTGATAGCTGCTGCTCAGCAAGCTCAGTTCAACCCCTGTTCTGAAAGTGGCTACCGATTGAATGGCACGCTTCCACACGTTTCTGTTCTGGTAAGACAGGTTGGTGGAAATACCCAGCAGGTTGCCCGATCCGAGGTCTCCGGTATTTCGGCTTCCCTCCAGATCTATCGTAAAGCTTTGCTTTACTGCAGGGGTCATGAAAAAATAAAAGTCCAGACTGTCTTTGCCACGTGGCTTAGGTTCTAACTCTACATTTTGCCAGGAGCCCAGCTGGCTGAGGCCGTTTACTGTTTTAAAATATTTTTCCTCATTGTAAATATCTCCCCGTTTAAAATAAGTGTATTCCCGGAGTGGCTTATAGTTAAACAGTCCTTTTTTGTATCGCACGATTGCGCCACGTTGAATGTCTTCTTTAAAATCATGTCTGGTTAAAAGGCTGTCTGGTATATCGGTGATCTTTGTTTCGGGATAATAATAGAGGCTGCCGATCTTGTATTGCTGTAACCTTGAGCTGTCTGTAAGCGGCCTGCGCATTATGGTTACGTCCCATTTGGGGTTTTCATTTCTGGCTTTGGCCAGTTCTTCCAGTAATGTGGCCTGTTCAAAAGGATCGGTACTGAGCTGTAATAATTTTTGATTGGTAGAATCTACATAAGCAAAAATATCATCTCTGGTAAACTTGAAATAACCATTTCTCCGATAGAGGTTTACCAGTCTGTCCAGTTCATTACTGATCTGCTGTTTGGTATAATGTTCTCCATGAACGAGCAGGCTTTTTTGGGCTTCCGAACGGGTGATGCTGTCTAGCAAAGGGTCATTGAGTGCATACACTACCGAATCGATGGAGATATTTTTTCCTGGATTGATCTGCATGTTAATGAACGTTCTGATCTGATCCTTAACGGTATCTTTATGAAACTCATCCTGAAAACTGGCATAATAATATCCCTGCGAATTCAGATAGGCATTCATGAAATTAATAGAGCGGTCAAATTTAGTACTGTCAAAAACTGCCGGGCTCTTGATTTTATAGAAAAAGCCAAACAATTGAACCTTTCTTACTTTCATACTGTCGTCCCAGTAATTATCCAATTGATTTAGTAAACGTTTTTTCTCATCTTTGGACAGGGTTCCGGTAAGGTCTATCTTGTTCTGGTATACAAAAGCACGGTTAGGAGGATAGTTTCTTACGAAAGTTCTTTTTTGTTCGGAGCAGGAGGTTACCATTACTGCTACCAGCAATAAGCAAACTATATTTACCATCAGCCTTTTAAAGGTCAAATACATATCAGATGTTAAGCAAGAATGAGGCCAAATATATTCAATCTTTATCCCATAAAAAACAAAGACAGCAATCGGGGCTTTTTATAGCAGAGGGTGTGAAACTGGTAGATGAGTTGCTCAGCAGCCCTGTTACCATAAAAAAAATCTATGCAACAGAGAGCTGGAGCCGGCCGGCATCGGGAAACTACGAGCTGGTAAGGGTTTCGGAAGAAGAGTTGCAAAAGATCAGCCTGCTGCAAACTGCCAATCAGGTGCTGGCCCTTGCCGTAGAACCTGCTTTGCCGGAATTAGTGATGCCCGAAAATAATTTGATCCTTGCCCTCGATGGCATACAGGATCCGGGTAATATGGGCACACTGATCAGAATTGCAGACTGGTTTGGTATCAACACCATTGTTGCGTCGGAAGATGCTGTGGATGCTTTTAATCCTAAAGTGGTTCAGAGTAGCATGGGCAGTATTACCCGGGTGAATGTTTATTATACCAACCTGGCCACATTTTTAAAAGAAGCACGCGTACCTGTTTTCGGGGCCCTGCTCGAAGGCCGTTCGGTCTATGCTGTTCCTGCTCCTGAAAAAGGAATTCTGATGATTGGCAATGAATCTAAAGGGATTCACAGGGAACTCTTATCGCTGATCAGTCATCCGGTAAGTATTCCGCGGATAGGAGAGGCAGAGTCTTTGAACGCAGCCGTAGCTGCAGGTATTATTCTATCGCATTTAAAAAAACGCTGAGTACCGCTTACCTGAACTGTATGGCTTTTATCGGATGGATTTTCTTTACCAGAAAAGCCGGAATGATGAGCACCAGATAGCAGATGGCAAATGTAGCAGCGCATACTGTACCCAGTTGCCACCAGATAATTTTTACCGGCGCCGTTGCTACATAGTACGAGCTTTCATCTAAATGAATCAATCCGGTGTACTGCTGCAATAAACAGATGCCCGTTCCAAGAACAAATCCTGCTCCGATGCCTGCCGCTGCAATTACGGTGGCATAGTATAAAAAGATCTTCATGATATTGCCATCAGAAGCACCCACTGCTTTTAAGATGCCGATCATCCGGGTTCTTTCCAGGATCAGTATCAGCAAACAGGTTATTAAATTGATCACGGCAACAATGGCCATGATAATGAAAATCACATTTCTGTTTACATCCTGTATGTTCAGCCAGTCAAAAATATTCGGATAAATGGATTGTATGGTACGGCTCATCCATTCTGTTGGCAATGCATCCATTAACTGCAGGTTCAGGCTGTCTGCAGTGCGGTAATTACCGGTAAAGATTTCATAACCTCCGATCTGATCGGGTTGCCAGTTATTGATGCGGCGGATCAGTCTCAGGTCTCCGATGGCAAACAGCTTGTCGTATTCCTCAATGCCTGTTTTATAAATACCGGCCACACGAAGTTTTCTGTAGGTTCTGGATCCGTCTTCACTGCCAATAAAATAGAGATTGATGGTATCATTCAAGCTGATCTCCAGCAGCTGACTCAGTTGCTGTGATAAAAGAATCTCCTTGCTGTAATTGCTGTCTGTAAAACTGATCCATCTGCCTGCTACCAGGTAAGGCTTCAGCGTTGCTGAATCATATTCCGCTTCTATTCCCTTCAGTAAAATGCCATCAATGTTTTTATTCTTTTCTATTACGGCAGACTTGGTAGCAAAGGGCTGTACCGTTATTACGCCGGGGGTATTTTTGATAGTAGCGTAAACAGCTGCATTTTTGGTGATGGGAACTTCTTCTGCCACCATCGATTTATCGGGCTCAAAATGCTGTACCCGTATATGCCCCCAGAAACTATACACTTTTTGGGCAACTGTTTCCTGAAATCCGTTTACAAAGCAAAGGGTAATGATCATGGCCATAACACCCACGGCCGTAGCTCCTACAGAAAGCCGGATGATAAAGCGCGAAAATGATTTTTGTTTGCTGAGCGCCAGCCTTTTTGCAATAAAGAAGGATGTGTTCAAATGGTACGGTTTTTGCCTCTTTCAAAACTACACTGTGTAAGGCAATAGAACAAAAGCAATTGACGAAACAGCGGATTTTGTAAGTTTAACCTCTATATGAAAATATTTATTTCATTTTTTACTGTTTTACTGCTCCCTTTTCTGTTGCCTGCGCAGCTTGTGCCCGATAAAGTCTACAGCAATACCATTAAAACAGTCAAGCTGTTTCCGCAGAACAACCAGCTGGCTTTACCCATGATCGGCCTTAATTCCGGCGATCAGCTGGAGCTTCATTTTGATGACCTGGTGAACAGACCCCGTAATTATTTTTATACCTACCAGCTTTGCAATGCAGACTGGTCCGAAGCCCAGTGGAGTGCCTTCGACTATATCAAAGGCTTTCAGCAAAACAGGCTCAGTCAATACAGGATATCTTCTATAGCGCAGATTCCCTATGTCCATTATCAGGCAATGCTGCCCGAGCAGAATGCCATTCCTTCGCGCAGCGGTAACTATCTGTTGAAAGTATACGCCGATGGGGATATGGCTAAAGTGGTCTTTACCAAAAGGTTTTATGTGGTAGACAAACAAACCAATATAGGTGCCCGTGTTCAGCAACCCTTCGATAACCAGCTAAGCAGAACGCACCAGAAAATACAGCTGGTGGTAAATGCACCGCAAGTTAAAATGATCACCCCGCAGCAGTTCAAGGTAACTATTCTGCAAAACGGCAGATGGGATGATGCCATACAGAATCTGCAACCATTGTACATCAGGGGAAATAACATGGAGTTTAATGCGGAACAGGATTGTGTGTTTCCTGCCGGCAAAGAATACCGCTGGGCCGATCTGCAGAGTTTCCGTTTCATGAGTGACCGGGTTGAATCGGTAGACCGTACCGGCTTGCCTGTGAAAATAGCCGTTAAGCCCGATCGGGTAAGATCCAGCCTTCAGTACTTGTATTACAGAGACCGAAACGGATACAATGAGATCATGAATACCGAATCGCTTAATCCATGGTGGCAATCGGACTACGCCCAGGTTCAGTTTAGTTTTGTTCCCGACAGGGGACAGCCGCTGGTGGGTAACAATCTGTACCTGGTGGGTGAACTCACGGGTAATCAGATCGGCGATTCTTCGCTGATGAAATTCGATGCTGCACTGGGTATGTATACCAAATCGCTTTTGCTGAAACAGGGTTATTACAGTTATGCCTATGCCACCAGAGATTTACGCAATAAGGAGGCAAAGTCCAACGCGGCTTTTACAGAAGGCAATTACTGGGAAACCGAAAATGAATATACCGTGCTGGTTTATTACCGGTCATTCGGTGGCCGGCACGATGAGCTGGTTGGGTATTCTGTAGCGAACAGTTTTAACCAGCGATGATCAGTTTATCTGGTAACGCTAAACTTTAACAATTGGCGGGCAGGGCTGTAAATAAAGGGGGAACAGGGCAAAATACAGCTGAATTAGCGATTTTTTACTGTTAAATGTGAGTTTAGTTCCCTAATAATTAGGTAGAAGAACTTAAAAGCTGTACATTTGCACTTTATAAATAATATCAATTTACAATGGACACACAAATTCAAGGAACTGTAAAGTTCTTTAACGAAGAAAAAGGTTTTGGATTTATTAAGCATGATGATTCCAACAAAGAAACTTTTGTACATGCGAATGGTTTGATCGATCAGATCGAAGCTAATGACAAAGTGATTTTTGACGTACAAGAAGGACGTAAAGGATTAAATGCAGTTAACGTAAAGCGTTTAAGTTAAGTTTAACTTTCATACCTTACCTAAGGCCATCAGCTAACAGTTGATGGCCTTATTTTTTGAACTATATTTGACGATTAATTTTACATATGTCTATATTATTGAACCAGTTAGCCGAAACAAAGGCTTTTATACAGAGCAAAGTTCAATCGGAAGCTTCCGTTGGAATAATATTAGGCAGCGGCCTGGGTAATCTGGCCAATATGATCAAAGCAGAGATTGCCATCCCTTATTCAGAGATCCCGCATTTTCCGGTTAGTACCGTAGAAGGCCATACGGGTAAACTCATTATGGGCGAGCTGAGTGGCAAAAAAGTATGGGTGATGGCAGGTCGTTTTCATTTTTATGAAGGATATACCGCACAGCAGGTAGCTTACCCGGTAAGGGTCATGCAAATGCTTGGTGTTAAAACACTCCTGTTGTCTAATGCGGCAGGTGGTGTAAATACCGGGTTTAAAGTGGGTGATCTGATGATCATCAACG
>CALPNW020000168.1 GCA_943325035.2 Sphingobacterium thalpophilum
ATTTTGAATTCATGTTGCAGCAGCCATTTTTTGCGCCACATTCCTCCCGAATAGCCAATTAAAGATTTATCACTCCCGATGACGCGGTGGCAGGGAACCATAATGGCGATCTTATTCTTGCCATTGGTACTTGCGGCTGCACGGATCACTTTGGGGTCGCCCATGCGCTTGGCAAGGTCCATATAGCTGATTGTTTTTCCGTAGCTGATATCCATCAGCTCGTTCCATACTTTTATTTGAAACTCGGTGCCATCCTGATGAACAGGAAGGTCGAATGATTTTCTGCTGCCATGAAAATATTCAATCAGTTCTTCGGTACACTGGTGCATCAGTTCACTGATGCCTGGTTCCCCATAAGTCAGCTGATCTTTATTATCAACAAAACTCAGTTCGCCGATATAGTGATCGGTACCGCCGATTTTTATTAAACCGATGGGGCTCTCATAATACGTATAATGTAATTCACCCATAATTCAGGCTGCCTAAATGGTCTTTAAATATAGTAAGTAAGCCTTGATTTAGCCAATTTTATCTCCGTTCTCTGTTTTTTTACCGGCCTGCAGGAGGATGACCTGGTTGTTCTTATCGTAAACACCCAATACCAGGCATTCACTGAAAAAATTGGCTATTTGTTTTGGCGGAAAATTGACTACAGCAATAATCTGCTTACCGGTTAATTCTCCGGGGGTATAGTGCCTGGTAATTTGTGCGGAGGACCTTTTTATGCCCATTGGTCCAAAATCAATCACCAGCCGGTAAGCAGGCTTTTTGGCTTCCGGGAATGGGGTGGCTTCGAGAATTGTTCCTACCCGGATATCGATTTTTTCAAAATCAGCCCAATCAATTGCACCTTTCATTTCAATCAGATTAAACACTGGATTAATCCAGCAGGTTGGTCAGTTTAATTAATTCGCGGCGCTTGAATTCCTTTCCGGGAGAATCATAACACTTGGTAATTTCCTGCAACAGGTTCTGTATGATTCTTTTATTGGAGAGCGGTTTAAAATAGGAAGGGTTAGAGGGAACAGCAATTTTTTTAAAATAGCCTTCGATGTCTTTATGCGAAAAAGCCTGACCGCTGGTTGCGTCCACAAAAAAATGGATTTGTTCCATCGGGTTCAGGTCCAAAGCGGTATGGTCATAGTCCGATTCATAAAAGGCAATGATACATTGTTTGGGGATATTAATGATTCTGGCATTGATCTCCAGCTTTTCGCAAAGGATCTGGTAAATAATGCCATTGGCCATCGTATTCCCTTTTTTACTTTCCAGTACTTTATGAATGAAAAATTCATCTGCATTGGTATAGCTTACTTCAACTCCCTTTAACTGATAATATTTATAGATGATGCTGGAAAGCACATTGGCCTGTTCCAGCGGGGTAAGAAAATTATTCAGCTCCAGCCAAACATTTCTCCTGATCTTTTCTATATCCTGTAAAACAGGGGTAACCTGAAGGTCGGGGTATTGAAATTTCGACACTAGCAATGAACCGGATAAAAGGTCGTGATGAGCAGCATCTCTCCATTCTGTTACACTGCCCAGCAGGTCTGTAAAGTGCAGCCGGTGGATAATCAGTTCAATTCTCTGCTGGGTTTCAGCATCTGGGGAGGTTTCCCATAAATGTTCCAGATTAGGAATGATGGGTTTTCCGTATCCTACAATCCGCTCAGAAATAGTGGAATAAACTTCCTCGTCAGGGTCGTCTATGAGGGTAAAAAGAGCATTCAATTCTTTGGTTTCCTGCATAGTAAAGAGTTATTCTTACCCCAAACTAAAATATTTTTAAGTTAAGAATCAAGGATAAGTTGTTCTATGGCTGTGGATATATGACAGATTTGATGCAAAATAAAATGATCAGATTGTCGTTATGACCCTTGTATGACATAAAATGCTAGTTTTAACAGGTTCACGCATTCATTAATAGCTATCTTGCATACTTATTAAAATCCTCTAATGAGCACATTCGTTACCCCCAAGTTTCCACATTCCAATCAGCCGCTGCACCTCGAATTAAAGAAGCGTGTTCAGGCTTATTTTGACGAACGTGGAATCAAATCTACCGGAACTTCCAGTCTTTTCTCAAAAGCAATTATTTTAGTAAGTGCTTTTGTTTTCGTTTACATACACTTGGTTTTTTACACACCTGTATGGTATTTTGCTGCCATGGAATGCATCGTTCTGGGCGGACTGATTGCGGCCATCGGATTTAATGTAATGCACGATGGCAGTCATGGTAGTTTCAGTACCAGTAAATGGATCAACCGCATTGCTGCTTCTTCTATCAGCATGCTGGGAGCGAACCATTTTATGTGGAACATGAAACACAATATGATTCATCACAGTTTCACCAATATTGATGGAGTGGATGATGATATTGAAGTAGGCATATTAATGCGGATGGCACCTACACAGAAGCGCTACTGGGCTCACAAGTTTCAGTATATTTATTTCTGGTTTCTGTATATGCTGTTATACATATTCTGGTTGTTCTTTACAGACTATAAAAAATATTTCTCACAGAAAATCGGAAGTGTGCCGTTGAAAAAAATGACAGCCGCCGATCATATCGAATTCTGGACCGTAAAAATTTACCATGCTGCCGTATTCATAGTGATACCGGTAATGGTTGTTGGCTGGGTAAACTGGATTGTTGGATTTCTGATCATGAGTATGTTTGCAGGATTTGTACTGAGTATTGTATTTCAGCTGGCGCACACAGTAGAACATACTGAGTTTCCTGTGGCAGATATCGAAACCCACAAAATGCCTGATGAATTTGCTGCTCACCAGATAAAGACCACCGCTAATTTTGCTACCAATAATAAACTGGTCAGCTGGTTGGTTGGAGGCCTGAATTTTCAGATAGAACACCATTTGTTCCCAAAGATCTCACATGTGCATTATCCGGCAATCAGTGCCATCGTTAGAAATGTATGCAGTGAATACCAATTGAATTATATCGAATACCCCACCATGCGAAGAGCGGTGGCTGCACACGTTCGTTTCCTCCGGGAGATGGGCAGGGCATAGGTGCTGAACATAGTAAAAATATAAAAGAGTTTATAGGGTCTTGGTACAGCCAAGCCTTATAAACTCTTTTCGTTTTGAGGGAACGGATCTTTTATTTCTTTTTAGGGGCGGCTTTTTTTACTGCTTTCTTTACAACCTTTTTAGCCGCTTTGGATGGGGCAGATTTTTTAGCGCCTTTTGTGGGGGCTTTTACTTTTTTGGTAAATGCACCCGGAACCTGCTCTTCTATCATTTTCTTAATATCCTCCAGCTCAACCAATGCCGCTGTTTCTGCCGTGAACTTATTGCCATCAGCCTGTTTTCCGAGTTTCAGCATTTTTTTCTGGAAACGGATAAACGGACCCCAGCGGCCGTTCTCAATAGAAATCTTTTCTGAAGGCCATTGTTTAATAAAACGGTTGGCTTCTTTCTCCATCTTTTTACCAATCAGTTCATTGATATCCTCTTGGGTGAGGGTGTCGAAATTATAGGCTCTTGGTATATTGATGTATAAATCGTTCCATTTAATGAAAGGACCAAAGCGTCCTTTGCCTTTTGTTACCGGAAGTTCTTCGTAAAATGCCACCGGCGCATCGGCCATTTGTTTTTCTTTGATCAGTTCAATGGCCCGGTCCAGCTCCATCTCGTGCAGGTCTTCCCCTTTTGGTATAGAGATGAACTGTTCGCCCAGTTTTATATACGGGCCAAATCGTCCAACATTTACTGCCAGTTCATGCCCTTCGTATTCTCCCAGGGTTCTTGGCAGGCTGAACAATTGCATAGCTTCTTCCATCGAAATGGTTTCGATGCTCTGTGATTGCTTCAGTTTGGCAAATCTTGGCTTTTCAGTTTCATCGGCAGTGTCTCCGATCTGCACCATTGGGCCATAGCGCCCCATTCTGGCTATTACCCGCTTGCCGGTAGACTCATCCATCCCCAGTTCTCTTTCGCCCTTGGCGCGCTCTGCAGTTTCCAGTGTATGCTCAATGGTTTCATGAAATGGCTTATAGAAACCATCGATCATAGTGCTCCATTTCATTTTTCCTTCGGCGATTTCATCAAACTCCTGTTCAATTTTTGCCGTAAATCCAAAATCCATCACCTTGGTAAAGTGCTGTTTCAGGAAATCGGTAACTACCATTCCAAGATCTGTTGGAAAAAGTTTACTTTTTTCTGCACCGGTATTTTCCTGAATAATTTCTTTTTCAATTTCGTTGGTAGCAGTGAGGGTAAAAATAGCCGCAGCCCTTTTTATGCCATCCTTATCTCTCTTTTCTACATAGTTCCGTTTCATGATGGTAGAAATAGTAGGAGCATAAGTAGAAGGACGCCCAATACCCAGTTCTTCCAGTTTCTTTACCAGAGAAGCTTCGGTATACCTTGGCGCAGCACGGCTGAATTTTTCGGATGCAAGCATTTCTACAAACAGCAGCTTTTCTCCCACTTTTAAAGGAGGCAGCATCCCTTCTGTATTTTCCTCATCCTCTTCGTCTTTGCCTTCGTTGTATATTTTCAGAAAGCCATCAAATTGCATTACTTCACCGTTTGCGGTCAGGTGCTCTTTATTGGTACTGATTGAAATTTTAGCAGTTGTTTTTTCAAAAGCAGCATCGCTCATCTGTGAGGCGATGGTTCTTTTCCAGATCAGTTCGTAAAGGCGTTTTGTTTCATCATCTTCAATAGTATGGTCACCCATATAGGTAGGACGAATCGCTTCGTGTGCCTCTTGCGCACTTTCGTTTTTATTCTTGAATTTACGCGGCTGGTGGTATCTGGCACCATAGCTGCTGTTGATCTCTTTGCTGATATCTGTGAGGGCTGTTTCACTTAAGGAGACACTGTCTGTTCGCATATAAGTGATCTTACCGCTTTCGTATAATTTCTGCGCCAGTATCATGGTACGGCTTACACTATAGCCCATTTTTCGGGAAGCTTCCTGCTGAAGGGTAGATGTGGTGAAAGGTGCTGCAGGAGAGCGTTTTCCGGGTTTCACCTGAATGTCTCCAACGGTATATCCGGCACTTTTGCAACTGTCTAGAAATGCCTGGGCATCTTTTTGCTCATTCAGTTTAGAAGGTCCGTCTGCTTTAAATATTACCTGTTTGCCATTGATATCCGGCGACTTGAAAAAAGCCTCCACCTTAAAGGAACTCTCTGAAATAAAATGGTTGATCTCCCGCTCCCTTTCTACAATTAACCGCACTGCCACACTTTGTACCCTTCCTGCACTGAGGCTTCTCTGCATCCCGATCTTTCTCCATAAAACCGGGCTTAGTTCAAACCCTACCAGTCTGTCCAGAACTCTCCGTGCCTGCTGGGCATTCACCAGATTCATGTTGATGGTTCTGGGATTGTCTACCGCTTTTTTTATGGCAGGAGCAGTGATTTCATGGAATACAATTCTTTTGGTGGTTGCAGGATCCAATCCAAGTACTTCAGCAAGATGCCAGCTGATACTTTCTCCTTCACGGTCCTCATCCGATGCAAGCCATACTTCACCGGCTTTTTTTGCCAGCTGCCTGAGTTCTTTAACTACCCGCTCTTTTTCGTCGGGTACCTTATATCGGGGCAGGTAATGATTGTTTACATCAATACCCATATCGTCTTTTTCAAGATCGCGGATATGACCGTAACAACTTTTTACTTCAAAATCCTTTCCAAGGATCTTTTCAATGGTTTTTGCTTTTGCCGGAGACTCAACAATCAGTAAGTTTTTTGCCATGTACCTAACCCGTTAATTACGGAATTTTTCTACTTTTTACAATCATGCTCACCATAGTTCCCGGTCAGGAAAACACCGTTTTGGGATCTATACGTATTATGCAATATTAGTGTAAACCTTTAAATCATAAAAAATCTCCCGACGGGCGGTTCGATAAAAAATGTACAACCCGGGCTTTTGTGCGCTGTTCTATGTAGATGCGATTATGCCCCAAACCCTTTGTGATAAAGAATTCCAGCGATGCTATCTGCTCCTTTAAGAGTGGCTTTACATCTTTAAACGTACAAATATTGTCTTCCTCATCATGTATCCAAAGAGTGTCCGTAAGCGACTGCCGGACCACTCTGGCTACCGAAAAATAGGTGAGGGGGCTCTTGGCCAGCTGTATAATATGGGCCTCAAAAGCGGCAATTACCTTAGAATCGGCCGGAATCAGTTTAAAGAAATTGTCGATTGCGGTTCTGGTTTCGGTGGCTGGTGCAATCAGCACTAATTTTC
>CALPNW020000169.1 GCA_943325035.2 Sphingobacterium thalpophilum
ATAAACATATTTTTTATCCTGTCCCTGTTCTATGTATTTGTCTTTTGATTTCTGGTACTTCATACCGGTGTTCTTCAGATCAACCGGCTGTGCAGTAAATTTCTGGCCATACAATAACGGAAAATCACCGTACTGCTCACGACCCAGATAACCTACCAGACTTATTGGATTGTCTACATTGTACATATCCACTGATGGATTAGCGGTACTGCGGATCATGGTAGTTAAATAAGTACTGTACCCGATGAACATGAATGCTACACACCAGATAGATAAAGCAAGGTACTGCCATGATTTTTTAGCGGCCACCTTTAAACCGAGCCAAAGTGCTGCAATCAGCAGAACAAAGAAGAATGCAAAACCAGAGAAGAACGGAAGTCCTGCACTATTCACAAACCACCGGTCAAATGTGCCGGCCATTTTGATAGAGTACTGAATAACGCCTACCTGTACGGCACCGGTTATAGCACAACCCAATAAAAAGAAAATATAAATTCCACCAAAATAGGATTTCTCATTTGGTTTCCATTTTTCGATCATGAACAATGCAGCCACTGCAATTACGGTTCCCAGAATCACCAGACCTGCAATAGTTCCATCCATAGGAACATTGTCTGTAGCATCTGCTCCTGCTGCAACCAATGCACCAACAAATGCAAGTACTCCGCCTACTACGAGTATTTTAAGAAACCAGCTACGGATAATGGTATAAGAAACATGAAAAGTATCTTTTCTGCGGAAATAATAAACCATAACAATAGCAGGAATGGTTAAGAGGTTCAATAAGTGAACGCCTATAGACAGTCCCATCATAAAGAAGATGAATACGATCCAACGGTCTGCACCCGGCTCGTCTGCCTGGTGTTCCCATTTCAGAATAGCCCAGAAAACAATAGCCGTAAAGAAGCTCGACAAAGCATATACTTCACCTTCTACTGCACTGTACCAGAATGAGTCACTGAAAGTATATGCCAGGGCTCCTACAATACCTGCGCCCATAATACTCCAGATCTGATAAGCAGTGGGTGTTTCAGTAATCTTCAGGTTAACGATTCTGCGGGCAAAATGCGTAATGGTCCAGAACAGGAACAATATGGTGAACGAACTTGCCATCGCACTCATTACGTTTACTGCTTTTGCAGCATTGAGCGGATTATCGCCAAACATGATAATGAAGACCCTTCCAAGAATCACAAACATGGGTGCTCCGGGCGGATGGGGTATCTGCAACTTAAAACAACTGCTTACAAACTCTCCGCAATCCCAGAAACTACCCCCCGATTCGGCAGTAAGGATATAAACAGCACTGGCTATTAAAAAAACAACCCAACCTGTGATGTTATTGATCTTGTTGAACTTCATACTGGTTTTGATTTTTAAGACGGGCAAACATAGTTTATTATAGCTAAATTTTGAAATACAAGGGCCTGTTTGGGGAGAATTAGGAAAGTTTTAGAAATCAGGGGGCTTTATGACTGATTCCGCTTTCAGTGATTTCCTTACCTTTGCCGCCCAATGCAAAAAAAGCAGACCGTCGCATTTCACACCCTGGGTTGTAAGCTCAACTTTTCCGAAACCTCCACTATTTCCAGACTCATGGAAACCGAAGGCTTTGAGAAGAGGGATTTTACCGATCTGGCAGACGTGTATGTGATCAATACCTGCTCTGTTACCGACAATGCAGATAAAGAATGCCGGCAGCTGGTCCGAAGGATCCAGCGTAAAGCGCCAGACAGCTTTGTGATCATTACCGGCTGTTATGCGCAGTTAAAGCCTAAAGAGATTTCTATGATTCCGGGGGTGGATCTGGTGCTGGGTGCAGCGGAGAAATTCAATATTGCCCACCATATTGCCTCTTTAACCAAATCGAACGATGCTGCTAAGATCTGCAGTTGCGATATTGAAGAAGTAACTGGCTTTAATGCTTCCTATTCTCAAAACGACCGTACCCGTACTTTTTTAAAGGTTCAGGATGGTTGCGACTATAATTGTTCCTTCTGTACCATTCCAATGGCCAGGGGAAAAAGCAGAAGTGACAGTATTGCAAATGTGGTTAAACATGCCAATGATCTTTCTGCCGATGGGGTTAAGGAAATTGTACTTACCGGTGTTAACCTGGGAGATTTTGGCAGGGGGCCGGATGGCAACCTGAAGTACGATGAAGATTTCCCCGCTCTCGTGAAAGCCCTGGATGAAGTAACCGGTATTGAGCGTTACCGGATTTCTTCGATTGAACCCAATCTACTGACCAATGAGCTCATTGAATGGGTAGCCAACAGCAATCAGTTCATGCCTCATTTTCATATACCCCTGCAAAGCGGGTCCAACGAAATCCTTGGTTTAATGCGCCGGCGTTATAAGCGCGAACTGTATGCGGAACGCGTTCAGCTCATTAAAACATTAATGCCGCATGCTTCTATAGGAGTAGATGTTATTGTTGGCTTTCCGGGAGAAACAGATGAACATTTTAAAGAAACTTTTGATTTTCTGCATTCGCTGGATATTTCTTATCTGCATGTATTCACCTATTCGGAAAGAGACAATACCAAAGCACTGGAGTTTAAACCAATTGTGCCTGTTGCCATCCGCAACGAACGCAATAAAACTTTGCGCAACCTCTCTTATATGAAACTGCAATATTTTACCAACCTGCATGCAGGACAAACCCGCAAAGTATTGTTTGAAGCCTACAACAAAGAGGGAATGATGGAAGGCTACACCGATAACTACATACGGGTAACTACTCCTTACCGGGCAGAATGGGCCAATCAGCTCATTGACTGGAAATTATAACTTGAAATTATCGAGTTTAATTTGCCCTGTATAAACGATTCATCTACCATGTATTCTGCTGCCACTTCCAGCTCTAACTGAACATTGGCATTCAAAAGCATATCCACCCCAATAAATGAGAGCGCTCTCTCAATGAGTGCCTTCCGGAAGAATGATGTAAACATGAATCGTTAATTAAATCGGAGACAAATATTCTGAAGGGAATTCCACCACCATTACCTGCCCTAAACTCTGCAGCTGCACATATACTTTTTTTCTGCTGCCTTTTAAAACTGTTCCTTCCTTGTCCATAAACACCCCAAAATTGATCCTGATCTTTTCGCCAGATCTGAATCCTTCGTCTGACATAATAGATACACGGGCATCCTTTTCAGCGAGATACAATTTAATGTTATTCACCTCATCGTCTTTGATCACTGCCGGCTTACCCAGATAATACACGAAGTTGAGTACCCCGTCTGTCATCAATACACTGGATTTTTCGGTATCAATAATATGTACAAATACATAAGACTTGAATAACGGTTCTTCTATGATTTTTTTCCGGTCGCTCCACTGACGCTCTACTTTCTGCAATGGACACCAGCATTCTATTCCCTTGCGGATCAAGGCGGCGTCTATTTTTTTCTCCCAGCGTGGCTTGGTATAAAGTGCAAACCACTTTTTTTCAACTATTTTTTCCATTGTAAGCTTTAGTAAATAAAAACAATAAAGTGTAGCCAGAGGGCTTAATTCCTAGCTGAATCGGACAGTTGCGATTTCGCAATTTCTCCGATTACTTTTACTCCTGCTTCTATGTGCATATCGGTTTTCAGGTACTTGAGCCATTCCTGGTAACGGATTCCCTTATTTTTATCGGGATTGTTATAAAATTTATCTTTATCCGCATCCATTGCGGCTACATTCATTTCTTCTTTCAGCTTCAACAGCGAATTATTCTGGTTAACCGTACTCTCAATTAGTTTTTGCTGCTGGCGGTATTTATCCATCTTAAGCTGAACCGGGGCTTCCCCATTCCTGTTTAACCACTTTAAATTCGTTTGTAATAAATTTAAAGAAGCATCTGCCTGAATTCTGGCCTGCTCTTTTTTACTGATCACCGCAAGGTCGGTACCACTGCCGGAACTCCATGGCTGTATATCTGTTTGAGCAATGGCATCCCATGGCAATGAATTAGGATTGTCCTTCTCCCTGATCTTTAAATACTCATATGTATCAGGAATGATCACATCAGGCACAACTCCGTTCAACTGGGTGGAACCACCGTTTACCCTGTAGAATTTCTGAAAAGTAAGTGTTACTGCACCATATTCTGTTCTGCCGCTGTAAAGGTCTATCGGTTTACCGAAGGGAATAGGACGTTGTACAGTTCCCTTTCCATAAGTGGAAGTACTTCCTATTACAATTCCTCTTTTATAATCCTGTATAGCTGCAGCAAATATCTCACTGGCCGAGGCACTGAGTTCATTCACCATTACGGTTAATGGTCCATTGTATAATACACTCTCGTCATTGTCTCTCCAGGTACGACTGTCTACTTTACCTCCTTTTTCTTTCACCTGTACCACTGTTCCGCTCTTGATAAACAACCCTACCATTTTAACCACTTCTACCAATGATCCCCCACCATTGTTACGGAGGTCTATAATAATTCCTTTTACATTTTCTGCTTTCAATTTCACTACTTCCTTTGCAACATCATCCGAACAACGGAAACCATTCTGGTCTTCGAAATTTGCATAGAAATCGGGTAAAGCAATATAGCCGATCTTATCATTGCCACTCTTAATGATGGCACTTCTGGCCAATCCTTCATCCTGTTCTATTTTTTCTCTGATAAGACTAACTGTTTTATAAGTACCATCCTGTTTTTTAAAAGTGATAGTTACTTCTGTGTCTTTATTCCCACGGATCAGTTTGACGGCATCTTCAGTGGCATAACCGCTTACGTCTACCATCTCCCCTTTGCCCTGTCCTACTTTTACAATGATATCTCCAGCAGTTACCTGGCCCGATTTCCAGGCCGGTCCACCGGTTACCAGACTGGCTATTTTAATGCCGTTATCATCCTGCTGCAACTGTGCGCCTATTCCGTAAAACTGATTGCTCATACGTTCATCAAATCCTCTTTTTTCTACCGGGGGATAATAATCGGTATGAGGATCCATCATATTGGTGATGACATTAATAAATGAGTTGAACCGCTGATCTTCCGTATAAGTTGTTTTAATACGGGTAAACGTTCTGTCCATGATCTTCAGCACTTTGGTTCTGGCTTCTGCTTCCAGACTGTCATCCGGTTTTGCAATAAAATCCTTTTTATCCTTGTTTTTCTCGCGCTCATCTACCAGATCGATGTATCGTTCTAAAGCATAGTATTTCAGCTTTTTTCTCCAGCGGTCTTTTCTTTCTGCATCCGTATTTGTAAATGACAGCTTGTCTCCATCCAGCTGAGCTGATTCATCTACCATATAATTGAATGGTTTTGATAAAATCTCTTTGTAGATTTCTACAGCTTCATTAACACGCTTGCTGTAAACTGCACTTGCTGCCGGCTGAAACTGAATGGCATCACCATGTATTTCATCGTCTATAGAAGTTTCATATTGCTTCAGCTCATTGATATCACTCTGTAAAAAAAGAGTTTTATCTCCGTCGAGCTGGTCGAGGTATTCTTTAAATACTTTTTTAGAGAAATCGTCATTAATGGCCTTAGGGCTAAAATGCTCCTGCTCCAGTAATGCACCCACTGCATTTAACAGACGCTGCTGAAGTGTTACCATCTCAGGAGCCCCCATACCACCGCCTATTGTACGGAACGCAAAAAAAAGTGTGCCAAATAAAACAATGGCAGTAAGAACCAATCCTTTTCTAGTCTTCATAAAATGCTTCAGTTTTTGCATGATCAATTCAAAAATAACTTAAAATAAAATGAATAAAAGAACAAGAATTTCAATTAACAAAGGTTTAGATAGGTGGTTTTTAAATAAAATATACTATTTTCGCCTCCCATAAAATGGAGGGCGTAGCTCAGTAGGTTAGAGCGTCAGTTTGTGGATCTGAAGGTCGGGGGTTCGAGACCCCTCGTTCTCCCTTTGCAAAAAAAGCCTATAAGACAGTTGTTTTATAGGCTTTTTAAATTTTAACTCATGAATGTTTTATACCTGCATGGTTAGGCCAAAAAATAAGCTTTACAAATAACCAAGCTATCAACCATCCAAGCAGCCCGGTCATTAAAGGAATCATAAACAAATTCATTGGCATAAATTTTATAAAAAAGCCCACCCCAATTGGGGTAGGCTTTTTCTGGGGAGAACGATGGGTCTCGAACCCACGACCTACAGATCCACAAACTGTCGCTCTAACCTACTGAGCTACGCCCTCCATTTAG
>CALPNW020000170.1 GCA_943325035.2 Sphingobacterium thalpophilum
ACGACCTTAACAAAACTGTTCCCGGAAGCACTGCATTGAACTATCTGTACATGCGGAGTTTTTACGGTGATATCGCTGTCAGCCAACCGGAAATTCAACAGTTTTTTTACCGGCAGAGTAAATTGTTCTGGAATAAACAAAACACGTATCACCAGGCAATGATTGCGGTAACAGCCTATCGGAATAATGAAGCAGGTTGGGTAACCCGCCAGGTGGTTCCCTCTTTGATGGAGAATACCATCACTAATAGCACAACAGGTTTATACTGGAAAAATAGGGTTGCCAATTCCTGGTTTCAACAGCCGGTTGAACACCAGAGCATGATAATCAATTGTTTGAGTGAAATCAACCAGACCGAAAAAAACAGCAGCTATCAGCAATCAATCAACGATATGCGAACCTGGCTGATTTTGAATAAACAAACCAATAACTGGAAAACAACCATTGCTACTGCGGACGCCTGTTATGCACTGCTGATGAACGGCGGAGAAGGACAGTTAACATCTGCCAATGCCCCAACTGTTCAAATTCAACTGGGCAGTTTGGCTATCAGCAGTGTTGCTGAAAAGAAAGAAGCCGGTTCCGGATATTTTAAAAAGACCATAGCTGGTGAGAAAATACTGCCTGAAATGGGTAATATCCGCATTACCGTTAAAGGAAATACATCTGCTGCAGTTAACCGCCAGAGCTATGGTAATATCTATTGGCAATATATTGAAGACGCCGATAAAATCGGCGCTGCTGCAGGGCCACTGGCCGTTTACAAAAAACTGTATGCAGAACGCACCGATAGCTCAGGTAAGCTATTGGTTGAAATAAAAGACAATGATGAAATAAAACTGGGAGAAAAACTGGTGGTGCAGCTTCGCTTAAAAACAGACAGGGATATGGAATACCTTCATCTGAAAGACGGAAGGGCTTCTGCAATGGAACCATTGAATGTATTAAGCGGATACAAGTGGCAGAATCAGCTGGGTTATTATGAGAGTACGAAAGACCTGAGCAGTAATTTTTTCATTTCTTTTTTACCGAAAGGAAACTACCTTATCAGCTATGAGCTGACTGCAACACAGATTGGCATATTCTCCGCAGGTATTGCTTCACTTCAAAGTATGTATGCACCTGAATTCAGCAGCCACTCAGCAGGTATTAAAATAAGAATTACCAATTAAGAAAATGATTATGCAGGTAGATTATATGATTGTTGGACAGGGTTTGTGCGGAACATTTTTAAGCTGGAATCTGATCAATGCAGGAAAGCGGGTTTTAGTGATCGATGAATCCAAACCTAACAGTTCAACAAAAGTAGCCAGCGGAGTTATTAATCCTGTTACCGGAAGAAGAATTGTAAGAACATGGGAAATTGAACAGTTAATGCCTTTTGCCGTATCGGCCTACGCCAATTTGGGTAATGAGTTGGGAAAACCGCTGATCAGGCAGTGTAATATTCTAGACTTTCATGCTACACCCCAGATGAAACTGGCCTTTACCGAACGGATACCGGTAGAAAAAGAGTACCTGAGAATACCCGAAAACAGCGATCAATGGCTTCGTTATTTTAATCCTTCTTTTGGAATCGGTGAAATCAATCCATGCTGGCTGATAGATCTGCATGCCATGCTTGAAGGATGGAGAAAAAAATTAGCTGACCAGGAATCTTTACTTGAAGAGAATTTCAATATCGACAATTGTATAATAAATGAAACGCAGATCCGGTATAAGGATATCATCGCCGAAAAAATTATTTTCTGTGATGGAACATCCGGACTAAACAATCCTTATTTCAATTTATTACCATATGCCCGTAACAAAGGACAGGCAATTATTGCAGAGATCCCTGATCTTCCTGCTACCAATATTTTTAAACAAGGCATCAGCATGGTTCCCTGGAAAGACGGTTTGTTCTGGATCGGCTCTACGTATGAATGGAATTTCAGTGATTTGAATCCATCCGGCGAATTCAGGGAGAAAGTAGCGCATCAGCTGAAGCACTGGTTAAAACTACCCTACCGGATTGCAGACCATCTGGCTTCTGAGAGACCAGCCAATTTAGAAAGAAGGCCCTTTGTGGGATTACATCCGATCCACACATCGGTAGGTTTACTGAATGGAATGGGCACAAAAGGCTGCAGCCTGTCTCCTTTTTTTGCAAAACAACTGACTGATCACCTGCTGCATGGACATGAAATAAACCCACTGGCAGACATTGGGCGATTTCGCAAAATTTTAAGCCGCTGATTGGCAACAAAAAATTAATATTGTGTTTTGTAAGCTAATAAATACCATGAATGCATAATCCTCCATCAGCAGCGGGCAGTTTAGAAAACACACCAGAAGTGCATAATCTAAGGATATTGCCCGAAGCAGATGATGCTGCTAATGAATATATCATTCCTCTTCAGTACAGAAAGATGGAAAATCTGCATATCGTTTTTTGGTTATTTAAAGATGTAGCCTGGTGTATGGGCTGGAGATGGCTGGGAATCTCCATGATCATCCCCACTATGATGATATCCGGCATCATCGCTTACAGAACCAGAGAATATATGTCTGAGCTTTGCCATAATCTGGCAATTACGATCTGGATATCAGCCAACTCCTACTGGATGATCAGTGAGTTTTTTCATTTTGATACAATGGTGTTGTGGGGAAGCATTACCTACAAGCACCTGGCTTTAATCCCTTTTGGTATAGGTATACTGATCCTTTCATTTTTTTACCTGATCTGGAAGCCCAGACACAATTCGGAAATGTAAGAAGAACACCTCCCTTTTGAAACACTGATTATGAAAAATAAAATGAAATCTTTACTGACGTTGATAGTAGCTGGATTTGCAGTAATGCTGTTTTTTTCCTGCGAACCAAAACAAAATGAAGATATTACACAACAGATCAATAAAAACGGATCTGTAGAGACTGCTGTTGAAATTAAGCATATTGACTCACTGCATGATGAACTCATAACTACCCATAAAATCTGGGCGAATAACCGCTTTATAAAAGATATTATCTACAGGGATACCATTCCTTTTTTAGGTAAAAAAGAAGTTGAAGCCGAAAACGAATCGGGTGATACTAAAAAAGTGATTATTGACAAAGCTTATGAAATATTCATCACGGTTAAATAATGAATGATTGATGAAAAAATCGAGAAAAATTGAACTGGTCTTAATTACAGCAGCACTTGCTTCCTGTAACCAGCCTGCTGAAAAAGACTGGGATACCAATAATAAAGTACATCTGAGAAGTGATACTTCAGCTCCCTATACAAGGGTTCAGGGTAATCATGGAGCAGGCATTGGAACTGCCCTGTTATGGTATTACGCATTCCGGCCAATGGGCAATTACAGCAATAACAAATACAGAGGCGCAGGATATTATTCCGGTGGCATTGCACCAGGATCAAATATCGGAAGAAACAGTTTTAAGGGTGCAGTAACACGGGGAGGGTTTGGCAGAAGCGGATACAGTGTGAGCAGTTAGGATTCATAGCAGATTAATATGAAAAGAGTAAAAACAACCATCAGAAATAATTGGCAATCAGCAGTAGAGAAACTGGGATTTGGGTTTCACACTTCAGACATTGCGTACTGGGATGAATCTGTTTACTATTCATTTGAACCCACTGAAATTGAATCAATAGAAAAAGCCACTGCTGAACTCTGGGAAATGAGCCTGAAAGCAGTACAACATGTGATCGACCACAAGCTTTACGGGCAGTTTGCAATTCCGGCATCCATTATACCGCTGATCGAAAAAAGCTGGGAGCAGGATCATCCGGCTATTTATGGCCGTTTTGATCTATGTGTAAAAGACAATCAGATAAAACTGCTTGAGTTTAATGCAGACACACCCACAAGCTTGTTTGAAGCGGGTATCATACAATGGTTCTGGCTGAAGGATTTCAATGAGGAGCTGGATCAGTTTAACAGCATTCACGAAAAACTGATTGCCTACTGGGGATTTCTAAGGCGGTTTCTGCATACTCAAACACTGCATGTGACCTGTTTAAAAGACAGTCTGGAAGATCTTACCAACGCAGAATATATGCGGGATTGTGCAATACAGGCAGGATTGCAGACAAAACTGATTTTTATTGATGATATAGGCTGGGATGAAGACAGTAAACAATTTATTGATCTGGAAGACCAGCCCATTCAGAATATTTTTAAATTATACCCCTGGGAATGGATGATCAATGAATCTTTTGGCGAAAAAATTGCTGAAGCAGGTAATGATCCCTATTGGATAGAGCCCGCCTGGAAAATGATCTTATCAAACAAAGCCATTCTTGCTATTCTCTGGGAATTATACCCCAACCATTCATTGTTATTGCCGGCATATTTTAGTGCAGACAAACTTACTAACTATGTAAAAAAACCAATGCTTGGCAGAGAAGGTGCAAATATAGAAGTAGTCCGGGGCAACCAGCCAGTGGAGAAAACAGATGGTATCTATGGTAAAGAAGGATATGTTTATCAGGAGTTATTTACGTTACCGGAGTATGATGGTAATTTCCCGGTTATCGGAAGCTGGATCATTGGTCAGGAAGCTGCCGGCATAGGCATCCGCGAGTCTGAAAATTTAGTTACCGATAACAAAAGCCGGTTTGTGCCCCATCTGATTACACAAACAAGCCCCACTCATCTTCATAAGCGTCTTTCTGAAAAGTAGATCATTCAGATCCATTGGATGAGGTTAACACAAGTAGACTGATTATTTACCGGCAGGTTGTAATTCCAGTTTTAAAAACCGCGCAGTATGACTGGTTTTGTTTTTGATCATTTCTTCCGGAGTTCCTTCAAACAGAATGATTCCTCCGCCATCTCCGCCTTCCGGACCCAGATCGATCACATGATCCGCTACTTTTACTACATCCAGATTATGCTCAATGACCAGTACCGTATTACCACGGTCAACCAGTTTATTCAATACGTCCAGCAAGTGCTGTATGTCCTGAAAATGCAAACCGGTTGTTGGTTCGTCAAGAATATAAAAAGTTTTCCCCGTATCTTTTTTGCCCAGTTCTGTAGCAAGCTTTACACGCTGCGCTTCTCCTCCGCTTAAAGTAACGGCAGACTGACCAAGGGTAATATAGCCCAATCCTACTTCCTGCAACACTTTGATCTTTCTGTACAAAAACGGTACGGGCTGAAAAAATTCCACTGCTTCATCAACGGTCATATTCAGCACATCACTAACAGACTTTCCTTTATAACGGATTTCCAGTGTTTCCCGGTTATACCTTTTACCATTGCATTTTTCACAATTCACATATACATCCGGCAGAAAATTCATTTCTATAACACGCATTCCGCCACCTTCACAAACATCGCATCTGCCCCCCTTCACATTAAACGAAAAACGGCCTGCAGCATATCCTCTGATCTTAGCTTCCGGTACCGAAGCAAACATGGTTCTGATCTCGGTAAAGAATCCGCAATAGGTTGCAGGATTACTTCTGGGAGTTCTTCCGATAGGAGACTGATCTATTTCAATAACTTTATCGATATGTTCCAGTCCTTTTACCGATTTAAACGGCATGGGAGTTACCCTGCTGTTGTAACAATGTTTAGATAATACCGGATACAATGTTTCCGTAATCAGTGTAGATTTTCCGCTTCCGCTTACTCCACTGACCACAATTAATTTACCCAATGGAAAACCAACATCTACCCCATGCAGGTTATTACCGGTAGCCCCTTTCAAAACCAGCATCTTTCCATTACCGGGTCTTCTTTCTGCCGGAACTGCAATGGACTTTGTGCCATTCAGGTATTGAGCTGTATCCGAATTACTTTTTAATACTTCTGCAGGTGTACCAGCCGAAACGATATGGCCGCCATACTTACCCGCTCTCGGACCTATATCCACCAGATGATCTGCAGCCAGCATGATATCTTTATCGTGCTCCACTACCAAAACACTGTTTCCGATATCACGAAGATTTTTCAATGCATGAATCAACTGCTGGTTGTCCCGCTGGTGCAGGCCTATTGAAGGCTCATCCAATATATAGGTAATACCCTGTAACTGAGATCCAATCTGTGTTGCGAGGCGGATCCGTTGTGATTCTCCACCACTTAATGAGCGCGAAGGCCGGTTTAATGACAGATA
>CALPNW020000171.1 GCA_943325035.2 Sphingobacterium thalpophilum
ATCCCCGCAAATCCGATAATAGTTTTTGATTTTTTTTGAAATACCTGTATTGTATTGATCTCCGGAACACTCCGTTACCATTCGTAAAAAAGCTCTGGTCTTTTTAAATTCAACCCTAAACCGGTGAATCTCTTCTACACTGAATTCCGAAATAAGCAGACCCATATAGAGGTTTAGCTTATCAAAATATTCCTTAATTAATTTTTTTATTTTTTTTTCTTTCATAGCCAGCTGCTGTAAACAGACAGTAATAACCTAATCGTGAATCGATAAAATCGGGATCTGAGTTTGCAGCAAAATATTTCTGGAATGGCTTTTAGTAAATAATTTGTTGATCAGGTTGTGTTTTTTGGGAATTACCATCAAAAAATCAAATTTACTTTTTTCGGCAAAAGCAACTATTTCATTTTCAATATTTTCTGCACTCGAATAATGATACACAGGCTGCAGGTCTTTCAGCAGAACGTGCAGCCGTCTGGATTCCCTGATCATGTTTGCATCTAAATTTTCAGCTGTTTCCTTAAAAACGGTCAGTACATGCAATTCGGCCTGAAAGTCGGTCACTATTTTTTTAATCGCTGCTACCGGAACTGTTTCCTGTATTTGCTGCAGATCACAGGCCAGCCCTATTTTTTTGATACCGGAAAAAACAGCATTCTCCGGAACAATAATCAAGGGCCATGGTATTTCATCGAGTGCTTCAAATGTTTTTCCGCCAAAAAATAATCGTTCAAATGCAGTTGTGCTTTCCGTTCCCATTACAACTGCATACGTATCCAACAGTGAACAGAATGAATTGATTTCGGTAAGTACATCGCCCGATTTAACATCAACATCAATTTTAACATCCCCCTTTAGTTGTTGAAATATTTGATCCCTTAACTGACTGATTCTTGAAAAAGCCTCTTGGATCAGCTCTTCGGTTTGCGGCTGGGATACCGGAATCTCACTGATTACCAGAGGTACCTGACAAACATGAAGTAAAGCAAGGTTAGAACCAGTTACGCTGGCCATTTCTGCTGCATAGTAAGCGGCATTCTCCGAAATAGCAGAAAAATCGATCGGAACTACAATAGTTTTCATGACACCTTAAATTTTGAATTAATAAAATTTGATCAGCGCTATATGATTATAAGCCTTCAGCATACCATCCTCTACAAATTCCACATCTCCACCCCCCTCCAGTACTTTTTCAATCACATCATCCACTGCATCCTTGATATAAGAAAACTTGTTATAAGGTTCCTGTACTTTATAAATCACTTCTTTATCAGATGCCTGCTGTGCAGCATACATGTAATTTTTTTCTACCAGTAATAATTGACCGTTTTTATTTGCTGCTGCCCGCCAAACCTCCTTAATGCCATGCACAAGCCGCTTAGCACCGGCAGCATCATCTAACTTGTTCAAGAGGTTTTTTTCCAATATATTTTTCCAGTTGGCCTTATAGGGTTCAAGCACCTTTATAAGCTGTGGGATAGTAGCCATTTCATAATTGCCATGAATGTATTCTACTACCGATCCGGAATGTTTAGTCATACTTTTAAAATAACCCAGCACCTTTTCGGCACCCAATACAAAAAGGGGCAATGGATAAGATGCAAGTATCAGTTTAAGTGAATTGTCTACGTCCAGCAGAAATTTTTTGGTTTGAATTTCATGCCGCTCCGACATATCTGCGAAATTGGCCACCCGCTCCGGCAGATCATTTTCTGCTGCACTTACCCGATCCGATGAATTGGTAATTATTCTTACAAATTCGGTGGTATTGCCCAGAAATACCTGACAATTTCTACTGCTGAGAATCATCACCAGGTATTTGTTGATCTGTTTCTTGCTGTAAACAAGATCTCTGATTTCAAAGGAACCATCGATGATAATTTTTTCTTCAACCGCAATATCCAGATAAAGCACTTTTTCAAAAACCGGTGATACATAAATGGCGATCCCTTTTTTATGGGTATTGTAATTGAGATTTTTTATCAGCAGTTTCAGTTTGTGCATGATCAGTAAACAGATGTCATCCGGATACTGACCAGTTAACTCTTTTTCAATTTTATCGGTGGCCACTTTTAGTGCGTGCTGGAGTTCGGTCTTCAAACTCATTTTCGGTTCAAACGGCATAATCACAGATATAGAAGGCCGGTAATGCAAGGCATTCATCACCTCGTTGGTTTCACTGTTCATGGTAGATTTCATAACTCAATCATTATGAACCAAAATTAAATGGAAGTATTTCCTATGATACTGACCACAATCAGCTTTCTTATTGATTATGATCAATGACCAGAATTTAACTTTGCAAAATGAACCTGCAGACAAATACAATTCTCACCCCACCAAATAATCTTGCCCTTGCAGTGCTATTCGGTGAGATGGCTGATTGCTACAAATACCTGGGCAATGAGGATCGTTTCCGGGCCATTGCTTATGAGAACGTTTCCAGAGTGTTATACAATATGAAGGAGGATATTGGCAGCTATATGAATGACAAAGAAGCCCTGGATGCAATAAAAGGGATCGGAGAAAGTATTGCCGATAAGATTATAGAATACCTGAAAACTGGTTCAATAAAAAAATTAGAGATCCTGAAAAAAAAAGTGCCTTTTGAATTACTGGAACTGATCCATATCAATGGCTTCGGGCCTTCTACCGTTAAACAGATTCACGATGAACTTGGCGTTAATAATAAAGCAGACCTGACAGAGGCCATAGCGGCAGGAAAGCTTTCCGGATTAAGAGGATTCGGACAGAAAAGAATTGAAAACTTACAGCGATCCTTAAAGCTCTACGTTAACAAGAAGCGAATGTCCCTTAAAGACGCAGAAGTAATCGGCAATAATTTATTGAAAGAAATCAGCAGCATTCCGGGGGTTACCCATGCAGACCTCGCAGGAAGTCTTCGCAGAAAAAAGGAGACAGTTGGTGACATAGACATAGTAATAGAAGCCGAACCCAAGAACCGGAAAAAAATCATTGCCCAATTCATCCGGAATGCCGGCATAAAAAAAATTCTGGTAAAAGGTACTACCAGAGTAAGTGTACTACTTTTCAATAAAAATATTCAGGTAGACTGCAGGCTTGTAAATAAAGATGAATATGGAGCAGCGATGCTGTACTTTACCGGTTCCAAAGAACATACGATCAGGCTCCGGACTATGGCTAGGGAACGTGGATACAAGATCAATGAATATGGAATTTTCAATAGTAAAACCAATCAAAAACTGGCGGGATCAACCGAAGAGGACATGTATTCTTGTTTAAATATGCACTATATACCGCCGGAACTGCGATTAAACGATGGAGAGATAGAGCGTGCCGCCATCAATTAATTTCCTTTAATGCGTTGCAGTAAGGATTCTGTGGTTTCCAGATTCCAGCCTTTGAACCTTCCGCGCTGAACCACTAGTTTATTTTCATCGGGCCGGGTAAGAAAAAAGTGAAAAACAAATCTGCCCCTTTCAGACTGCCATCCAAGCATCTGCCCAAACCGCAGATCATTGAACACTACTGTATCTCCTCCCCACTTTTCAACCGTATAAAATTGCTGGGAGAATCTGACCAGATGGTCAATATCCTCCGTTTTACTGAAGCGGTTGAGTAAATACCTGTTTTGTGGAAAATAGTCGAATTTTATTTCCTGTTTACTGTCGAAAACAGAGTGAAATCCAACATAATAACCACTGTCGGTTCCTGCAACAATATACCATAACCAATTCTGTAATGGAGCAGGTGTGGTAAAATACCTGGAATAGGAAATCTTTTGGCGGCTCAGTTCTTTGCGCACTTCCTGATCGGTTTGTACTTTATTAAACAAGCAGTAAATAAGGTACAGGGCACTCATCCCTAATCCAAACCTCCACCAGTTTCTGCGTAGCAAAGATGACTGACGGTTCAGATACACCAGCATGATGCAGGCGATCAACGGCCATACCGAAAAGAACGGATCTGCCACATAAATAGCATTAAAGGAAATCCGCCGGTGGCTGAATGGTTCCAGCCAGCCTACTCCATAGTTATTAAAAGCATCGATGAAAATATGGAAAAAGATAGCTGCTCCGAAAAAACCCATCCAATGCAATAAGCGGATATTGTGCGGGCGATGTATTTTTTCTGCCAGAAATGCCAGAAACAGGGTCATGATGATACAAAACAAGAATGAATGCGTAAATCCCCTGTGTGCCAGTAAATTAGAAGAGGTATTCATCCAGAAAGAAGCCATAAAATCGATGTCTGGAATACTCTGTGCCATTGCACCCCAGAGCATTGCTTTTTTACCCAGTTTTTTGCCGGCAAAAGCTTCTCCCATACAGGCACCTAATGCCAGGTGAGTAAAAGAGTCCATAAACTGAAGATTTAGAGCTGTGCTTCATAAAGGTACGTTTCCATTAATTAGTTTTCTGTACCAATTATTAAAGTCCTGCCCCATTCATAACCTGTTTGCCCAAACAAGACTAATCAGAATCAACCGGTCTGGTAACCGCAGTCATTGTACAGATCAGCTCACTCCGTTAAGTTTGGTATAAACTGAATTTCCTTAAAATCCTATTTTATGAAAACATATATACTCCGGATCTGCCTGCAGTTATTGGCCATGCTGTTGCTTGTGCTGACCAACACATTTGCAACGAATTATTATGTAGATCCCTCATCACCCGTAACTATTACCAACGGCAGCATCACTAACCCATGGAAAACCATTGCTCAGGTAAACAGTGGCACCACCGCACTGATTCCCGGAGATTCTGTTTTTTTTAAACGGGGCCAGAGTTTCAATGGCAGACTAAATATTGCTGTATCCGGAACCGCCGCAAAACCAATTGTTTATACTGCCTATGGAACAGGAAATTTCCCCGAATTCACTTACACCACTACGGATGTAATTACCGTTTATAACCGGCAATACGTAGTTATTGATGGATTCAAGATCATTGATAAAACCATGAGTACCACAGATCACAGCATAACGGCTAAGATCAGCTATGGCATTGTACTGCAAAATTCTCCCAATTGTACCATCCGAAATTGTGAAATAACGCTGGTAGGAATTGCAATTGCTGTAAGGGAAGGTTCGGACTTTACCAAAATCAGTAATAACAATATCTACAATCTGCGTGCTGTTAGAAATACAATAGGAGGCGATGATGATTACGGTGCAAATGCCATGGTAGTAGGCACTTCATCAAATATCATTTCCAATCACCGGTTCGAAGGTTGCTGGGCTACCAGTTATGATTACGGCTATGACGGAGGTGCCGTAGAATTTTTCGGAGCAACCATCAGTGATAACCAGCTACTGTACAATACCGCTGTCAATTGTAATGGCTTTATGGAAATAGGCAGTGGAAATTATGGAGTATCTACTAATAACCTGATAGCATATAATAAAATCCTTAATTGCGGTGAAGTGATCGGCATTCATAACAGGCAAAATGGATTTGCCATCAGAGCAGATAATTTAAAGCTTTTTAATAATGTGATTGTAGAAACCAGAAAACAATTTGCCCCCTTTTCTGCTATTTTCTGGTTTGCGGACCCTACAAAAATTGATGTGATGTTTTTAAGAAATAACATCATCTGGCTTACAACGGGCGCCAACCTGGCAAACAATAACCTCGACACTTTAAAGTTGGTTCATTCCAATAATATTTTTAAAGTATCGGGGGGTGGCATTCTTGGAATCAGGCCGAACGCTACAGAAATTACGCTTGCAGATCAGCAGGTATTTCTCAGTAATACGGGCGAACCGGAAACATGGGATTTCAGACCCGTAGCTGGTTCGCTTGCCATTAACCTTGGAACCAATGTTGGGTTAATCCGCGATATTATCGGAAACAGTATTGTAGGTAATCCGGATGCGGGCATATTCGAATCCATAACTACACGTGCTACCAAATTTTACGCAGATCCTTCCTCTACCTCCCTGCTTGCAGACGGATCTATTGCCAGTCCCTGGAAAACCATTGAGCAGGTGAACAGCGGAACCGTTGCATTACAGCCGGGAGACTCTGTTTTCTTTAAACGTGGTCAAACCTTTACAGGTACATTGCTGGCAGGAGGATCCGGCACTGCTGCCAACCCAATTG
>CALPNW020000172.1 GCA_943325035.2 Sphingobacterium thalpophilum
GAATATTTTTGATGGCTAATTTTTTATCCGCAATGGTCATTACAATCTCCGCTAAGGTATTGAGGGAAACCATTTCTTCGGACCCGATATTAACCGGACCAATAAAATCAGATTCCATTAATCTTTCTACTGCTTCCAAGCACTCATCAATGTATAAAAAAGACCGGGTTTGCAAACCATCTCCCCATACTTCTATCGCACCACCTGCATCGGCTTCTGCCACTTTTCTGCAAATTGCTGCGGGTGACTTTTCTTTTCCGCCTCTCCAGGTACCTTCCGGACCAAACACATTGTGAAAGCGAGCAATTCTTACGTCCATTCCATAGTTTCTGTTAAAAGCCAGATACAACCGTTCACTAAATAATTTTTCCCATCCATATTCACTGTCCGGGTCAGCAGGATAAGCCGATTCTTCTGAGCATTTAGGGTTGGCAGGATCTACCTGGTTGTAGGATGGATAAATACAGGCCGAGGAGGAATAAAATATTTTTTTTACGCCAACTATATTGGCCTGCTGAATAATATTCAAATTAACGGATGCAGAGTTATGCATTACATTGGCATCATTATCGCCGGTAAATAAATAACCTGCCCCACCCATATCTGCAGCCAACTGATAAATTTCATCAAAAGGCTGATCGATTACTTGTCTAACTAAATCTTGTTCTGTTAAGTCTCCAATAATAAATTCATCGGCAGGTGAACTGCTGTACTCATGCATTTTCAAATCTACCCCACGAACCCAATGGCCTTGTTTCTTTAGCTTTTTTACTAAATGTCCCCCAATGAATCCACCAGCTCCACATACTAACACTTTCTTCATATATCCGACTTTTTGAATGCGCAAAAATCCACAAATTCTTTGATATTTAGCCAAATGAAGTAAGGAACTATCTCAAAATAACGCGAAAAAAGCCTTTTTGGCTCCATCAGCAAGCGGAAAAACCACTCTAAACCAACCATTTGCACCCACCGGGGGGCTTGTTTTACCCGATCTGTATGAAAATCGAATGCGGCCCCTACCGTAATAAAGAATTTAACCCGGGTAAACTGAGCTAAGCGCAGGGCAAAAACTTCCTGCTTAGGGGTACTAAGGCCAATCCAAACAATAGCTGCACCTGACTGGTTGATTGTTTCACCGAGTAGGGTCAATTCTTCGTTGGTCATTTCAGAAAATGGTGGACTATACGTTCCTACCACATGGCTATTACCAAAACGCGCTTCGCAATTCAACTTTAAATTTTCAGCAACCCCTTCTTTGCCGCCACAGAAAAAATGTGCAATCGGCAGATCGGCAGAAGCCACTAATAGTGCTTTAAAAAAATCAGGCCCGTAACACCTGCGCATGTTCTTAGCCCCTTTGATACGTCCAACCCAAACAGTTGGCATGCCATCGGGCATATTTATGTAAAAAGCATCCAATGTTTTTTTAAACGCCGGATTTTTACTGGCTTCCACAATTCCATGAGCGCCAGTTGCACTGATGCAATAATTATTTTGTTGTTCAGCGGTGCATTGCAGCAGAATCTCCTCTACCAACTGCTCAATAGACCCATCATACAATTGAATACCTGCTACTTTAACCATTATTGCTTTGCATGTATATCGAACCAGCTCAACCCATTGATCGGCTGATTGGTATCTTTTGAATAAAATTGGTGATACGCAGTTCGGATATAATCGGCATCCATCCATTCACCGGGTGTATTTTCAGCAAAGGGTCCGGATGTTCCATATTTATAGTTGAACGGAATGAATTTTTGCAGACGGATTTTTGCCCTGTTCCATTTATGCTGTATAAAATTCTGTAAGTTATTTTTTTCTGTGTTCAGATCAAAGGCTGTAAAGTTTCTGGCCTGGTTGATCAGTTTAAACCGGGTATACCCTTTTGCCATCAATGCATCCAGACATTCCAGGGAAGACGCTTCGCAGGAAATATAAGGCGGCACCTCTACGGTGGTATTGATACCGTTGATACAAATGGGATCGTATCCCTCAATATCAATTTTTAAATAATAAGGCGTTCCATACTCTTCAAAGATGGAAGCTGCCGTTCTGCAACGAACCTGTAACTCCGTATAGGGGGTATTGTTTCTTGTGCCTATGGCTTTATCAAAAGAGCTCCATTCCAGTTCATGGTCATTTCTGTAAAAAGTCATCGACCCTTCCTGCGCTGCAATACCGATATTTAAAATGATGAGCTTTTGTGCATCAATATAAGAGCGGAGTTCGGCACCTACCTGTTGAGCCAGTGCAGGATTGGCTTCTACCGCAATAACCCGGTATCCTTTTTGGAGATAGTATTTCGTGTCTTCCCCTTTATGCATCCCAATGTCATAGATCAAATCGCCAATCATGCTGCTTCTTTTTGTAATTCAATGTGTTCCTTAAATTTTTTGACCAGGTACCAGGGATTAAAAATAAAGTTAGTGGTTAATAAGGCAATCAAAGAACCGCCTGCCATTCCGATGATCCCATACTGCTTCAGTAAAAAATAGCCCAGGATCAATCCCAGCAAACCCTGACCAATCGATAGTTTGGTGGGTAATTTATTCAATTTTAACGCACTGATATACGTAGCCGACACATTGTCTATGGCAATAAAAAATATGAACACCGAAAACAAGGTAAATAAGGAAGCCATTTCTGTGTCGGGATATTTACTCCACAGCAAAAAGAAAGGCTTGGCTAAAAAATAAGTAGCCAGAAAAATAAAGAAAGCAAAAACAGTCACCCGCTTCATCGACTTAAAGAACAGGTCTTTGATAAGCGTCCAATTGCCTTCTGCCTGGATATTGGCCAAGCGGGGAAACAATACGATGGTGAAATTGGAAATGCCAATTCGAATGATATCAAAAAAACGGGTAACGATCAGGTATTTGGCCACGCCTTCTGCACCAATAAAAACATTCATTAAAATCACCTGGGAATTAAATACCAGCATGCCGGCAACCGAGGTAAGAAAATACCAAAAGCTATAGACCAGGTGCTCTTTAAACAGGTGGAAGGAACATTTGCTGAAGGACAATTGAAAAGAGAATTCTTTGCGCGCATAATAAAACAGCAGGAGGAGGTAAATGAAATTAACCAGCACACTCACCAGCAACAATACCTGCACAGAATAATAGGCCGACATGATTAAAATAAGGAGGAACTCCAACACCAGTTTAACCACCCTTACGCCTTTACCAATAAATATTTTATTGGAAGACTGAATAATCACATCCAGCAGGGCGGCCATCATATTCTGGCTGATCAATAATGCGGTAACCGCCGCATAAAATAAAATAGCAGATTCTACTTTTACCAGTTTAAAGTAAAATACCCCATAACAAACAGGCATTCCCAATATGAGTAAAAAGGAGAAAAAATAAAAAAGGGTGTTGATCAGTTGCTCCGACTCTTTGAACTGGTGAATCAGTTTTTTCAGCAAGCCGATATTCAATCCAAAATCAAATACACCGGCAAAGACCACTACGTTCAATATCACGCCATACACCCCAAAATCCTGTGCGCCCAATCTGTTCAGTAAAACAGGCGTAAGAATGAGTATCGACAAGGCACTTACGATCTGCGATAAAAAAGTAGCGCAGAGATTGAGCAGGTAGCGGGAGTTCTCTTTAACCGAGTAAATTATTTTCTTCAAATTAATGTATTGGAATGCGCTTGCTGAATCTGATTGCTATCTGTTTGATTAGTGTCCATTTGATCGATGTAAAATAATCCGATAAAAGTCCAGAAAGGAAAAGCGCCCATGGGCCCTTCCAGGTACACATCAAATGATGCGTTTACGATAAAGACAAACAAGATAGTGACTAATGTAAAACTATATTGTGAAATATTTTTTTGACGGATCCTTATCACAATGAGGTACATCCAATACATCCAGAGCAGAAAAAACGGAACCCCGTAGCGCGCCATGATGTTGAGGTGAAAATTATGGGGCGAACGAAGACCATCTTCATCCTGTTCAATATCATCTACGGCCGCCATGCTCATGCCCAGCCCTCTCCCAACAAAAAAATTAGATCCGCTAAAAGAATCCTGAATGATCTTACCCCACCAGGCCAACCGCCATACTTTATTATCGTTCAGGGTACCTTCTCCATCCGAGCTAAAAATGCTTACTACATTTTCCTGAAGCTGAGACAAGCCCACTTTACGGCCCTGAAAGTTTTCTTCTAATCGGGTGCTTGCATATAGGGCCACGGCAACAATGAGCAACAGGGGAAGGAAGCGCAGGTACTGCAGCATAAATGCCTTGAGCTGAATATTTTTAGTGTAGAGAAAGAACAGACCCACACCCAATACATAGGCCAGCATCCCGGATCGGCTATAGGCCGCAATCACGAGAAAGAGATAAATGATCAGCACCGTATTTACGATGGTTTGGCGCTTACTCATTTTAATGTAGCCGTTCAACATAAACAGCGTGGCAATGAGCAGGTGAACACCCATGTCACCAAATTTGTACAAGAGCAGGTGGAAGTTTCCAAAAACCCTGAACTCCTGAAAGAATGGAATATAAGAGAGCGACAGGAAAGAACAGACCGCTATCAGCGGGAACCATTTGTATACCCGAAACAATCCCTCTTTAAAATAGTTGATGTTGTCTTTGAACAAGAGCAGGATGAGGGCGAACACTGCGTAGTTGAGCATGAAGGAATCCCGGATGATTTCCATGAAAGGATATTTACCCAATCCGCGGGCGATGAAGAGCAGGGTGACCGCTAAAAATAACACCAGCAGTTTCATGCTCTTATCCCAAACGATCTCTATTTTGCGAATGTCTTTCAACAAAATCACCACGCCTATTACCAATAAAATTTCTGCGAGATAACTGTACGCAATCCCCTTGTTGAAATACGCATAGAGCGCATACAACAGCACATAAAAATCGATGTATAATTTACGCCAGGCGCTCATTTAAAATAACAGATCAGGTTGTTCTTCATGCTGAGTACATTCATTACCCATTTTTTTCTCCAGGAACTAAATCCATCCTGGTTAATATAACTACCCATTTGCCCGCCACTGATCAGTTCGGGAACAATGCCCCCTAAGCGGATCTCATTGGTGTCTAGAAAATATTTGAACTGGTCTACCGGATACGCAATCCGGTTGGTTTGTTTCAATAAATACGCCGCTGCTTTTTTATTGAGCGAATAACCGTAGGTACAGTAAACCGTTTTGATGAACGGTGTGCCGATGGTATACGTGTTGTTTATTTTTTGGCGGGTACTTCTGAATAATTTCATGTGGCCCAGCCAGGCGCCGAAGAAGAAGAGGTCGTAGGTATTAATATCCACCACCTCTGCAAACTCACTACTCAATACACTATCCGACTCCAGAACCAAAAAATGTTCATCCTCAGCAGAGTCGGCGACGATGATCTTTCTCCAAACGATGCGATGGCTCATTAAACAACCGATTTCTGCAGGCAGTAAGCGCTTGCCGGTGCGCTGTTCCGATAACTCCATCATCCGGTGGAGAAAGGGTACGTGCACTTGTGAAGGATACACTGCTTCTATCAATACTGCATCAGGCAACTGCACCAACAGATTGGCCACGTTGGCTTTCCGTTCGTTTTCGGTGGCAGAAGTGATGATGAATGATCTCAATTAAAACTGGTTAAAGGTTTTATACATTTTGTGTTGCAGGGCGTAGGGCGTAAAGAACTGGTGACTGCCCCCGTCCGGAAAAATAATATAATGCGGTTTCTGCAGCAAATAACTCAAATGTATCGGCAGGCTGTCTGCGCCATATACGAGATCGGATTGCAAAATCAGTTGAATCAATTCGTTGAAATTTGTATACCCTGCAGCAACAAAGTTTGCACCAGTAGTAGCCACCGAAGCCGCCGCAACAACAGCACCATCCGTAACACCATCAGAAGCACCCGCATTAAAATAAGCTACGGTCACTTCATCTCCTTTAGCGCTGTGTTGTTCATTCAATGTATTCACAATGGTCAACGGAATATTACGCTTGGTAATTCTGGCGGACGGAAGGATCAATATTTTTTTCGCAGTAACCGGAGTGGTCGC
>CALPNW020000173.1 GCA_943325035.2 Sphingobacterium thalpophilum
AACTACACACAAACACATTATCAGTTGTTCTTTAACCATGCTATCTCTTCTAAATGGGCTTTCAATGCCACTTCATTTTTAACCAGGGGTAAAGGCTATTACGAAGAATATAAAGCCGATCAGCAATTGTCTAAATACGGGCTACCCAACCTGGTATCCGGAACTAGTGTCATTTCCAGTTCAGATTTGGTCAGACAACGCTGGCTGGATAATTATTTTTACGGACAGATTGCTTCTTTGCAGTATAAAGGCAGTAAAGACGAAATTACCATTGGCGGAACTATAACAAAATATGATGGTAAACATTATGGTACCATTCCATGGATCGATAAAACGCCTGCGCCTCCAACCGGCTATCGTTATTATAATCTGACTGCGAATAAATGGGATGCTAATTTTTATGCCAAATGGCAGCACCAGCTTGCAGCAGGATTAACCGGATTTGCAGATCTGCAATACAGAACGGTATCGCATACCATGAACGGATTCTCAGGCAACCCCGGGTTAAATGTATCCGGGAAATTCAATTTTTTAAATCCTAAAATCGGTATCTCGTATAACAAAAACGGATGGCAAAGTTATCTCAGTTATGCGGTTGCCAACAAGGAACCCAACCGAGAAGATTTTGAAACCAGCCCAGTTACACCACCACTGCATGAAAAGCTGAGTGACTGGGAGATGGGTATTGAAAAAAAGAACAGCCAATATTCTTATGGAGCTACCTTCTATTATATGGATTATAACAACCAGTTGGTACTTACCGGCAAGATCAATGATGTGGGGTCGTATACAAGAATCAATATCCCCGAAAGCTATCGTATGGGGGTGGAATTGCAGGCATCAGCAGTGATCAATAGTTGGATGACCGTTTCCGGAAACTATACCCTTAGTAAAAACAAAATCAAATCCTTTGCTGAGTATATAGACAACTATGATACCGGCAATCAGGATATTGTGCAGCACCAGAATAAAGACATTTCATTTTCTGCCAATAACATTGGAAGCCTGACCTTTAATTTCATACCGGTCAAAAATGCAGCACTAACGCTGATCAATAAATATGTTGGTAAGCAATTCCTGGATAATACGCAGAATAAAAACAGAATGCTGAATTCCTTCTTAACCCAGGATATCCGTGCCATGTATTCACTGAAGTCTAAAAAAAGCAGAGAAGTGCAATTCATTTTTCAGGTAAATAATTTACTCAATAAAAAATACGAGCCCAATGGATTTACATTCAGTTATATATATGGCGGTGTATTATCTACAGAAAATTATTATTATCCGATGGCCGGAAGAAATTTTATGCTGGCAGTTAACATCAAACTGAAGTAAGAAAGATTCATAGAGACATCAAAAGGGTTAAGAAACAGGAAGAAAATACCTCCATGATTCTTAACCCTTTCTTTTTTTATATTCAGCACGGGCGCATATATGCGCATCACTTATTGTCCTACAAGAAACACTGCATTGGCAAAAAGCAATTTACCTCCCTCCCAGAAATTACGGAAGAGCAGGTCATCCGAAAAATAGACCACAGAACCAGCCCCGAAATCCTGAACACCAAACAGCATTCCATCTTTCAGTTTAGCTTTTACTTTTACTCCGGCAAATCCGGTAACATAAGCGTCTTTCTTTATAGTGCCTACGTTCCAGCCTTCCTTTAAATTTTCATACAAAATATTGTCTTGCTTAAGGGTGTAATAAAACTCCGGGTATCCAAAAGCCAATGGATGGGTATTATCCAGTTCTACCTTATAAATAGCTCCCGGTATAGAACCGGTGAGATAATCCTTGTCGCGGTCGCCATATTTTTTTACACTGGAGTCTTCCGACTTACTGTCTTTGGTTTCTTTGGCTTTAATACCCCAGTCTGCAGCGGCCATAACAGCAACGGCATTTTCCATTGCAATGATCTTTCCACCACCCCGTACAAATTCTTTTAGCTTTTCGGTATTCACCTTATCGCCCAGATTTTTATAGCTCCCATCTGGTAAAACCACTACCTGGTAATTTTTTAAATTAAATCTGGCAAGATCCAGCATGTTCACCATCGTGATCGGGTAATCCAGTTGTTTGTCAAAATAATGCCAGACCTCACCTGCAGCCAGTGAAGATGTTTGCTCACCGGTTACCACCACCACTTTTGGTGCTACCGCTATGTTTTTAATATCTGAAGAACCAAAATCAGCTCCCTGGTCCATAAATCCGGTTTCAACAGCAATTGCCTGCACATTGAATTTTTTACAGGCCTCATTCGTAATGGTCAGCCAGCTATTGGCGTTGCTTGTTTTTAAAACGATCAGGGTGCCTCTGTCTAAATTCCTGTTCTTATAGGTAAATGGCTTTTCTGCAAAACGAACTTTAATACCACTCTTTAATAAATGCGCCAGTATTTTAGCACTGTTGAAGGAGTTATAAGGAATCAATGCCCCATAACTGCTTGAAACATCGGTAATGGCTGTTGCTGCTTTTGTTTCACCACTTAATTCGAGCTTTTCTTTTACGGCATACCCTTTCACACCAAATGCGTAAGAAGCTACCCAGGTAGTAATATCATAGGTGTTTGAATCTGTAACAACTGTTCTTGGTTCCAGTAATACCTTAGCCATCACAGCCCTTGGCTGGTAAGAACTTACCGCAATATGATACCCTTCATCCGAAAATGCATCATCCTTACCCGTGAAATAGTTGAAGCCGCGAAAAGTTTTAGTACCCAGCGTTCCATATTCAATACCATTCTGCTCCAGGAGTTTCTTTAAGGCCCCAAGCTTATTTTCTTCTTTGGAAGTAAATACATAGGTTTTGTATTCGCCTATTTTTCCTGCACGGCTATCATCAAAAAACTTCTTAAACTCATTGATCAGTTTTTGTCTGTTCTTAGACACTACTTCTATCGTAGACAAACTGGTAGTGAAATGATGCGCGGTTCTGTCTACCAGTGTTAAGGTGTCGGCGTCTTCATTTAAAATACCCAGCCCTGCTCGGATACCCCCCTGCTCGTAAGTCATGCCTATTGCACCATTATACATCGGATAGGTATCTCCATAAGAAGGATATAGTAAATCGAACCGTTCTTTTGTGAAGAACAACCAGTTATTGTTATCAAAATACTTTGCATGATTTTTACCAATCATCACCTGCAATTCCCGCTGCCATGGAGTAATTACCTCGTGAATCGGTTCTGCTGCAGGAGCAAAATAGTAAGGCTCATTAAAACCCTGTTCGTGGTAATCCACATGCACCTGCGGCATCCATGCATTGTATTTTTTTATGCGCTGCTGGGTTTCCACCTGTGTTTGCCAGGCCCAGTCTCTGTTTAGATCAAAATTATAATGATTACTTCTTCCACCCGGCCATGGCTCTGCGTGTTCACGCGCAGATGGCTCCGGATTATAGTTCTTACTCACCACGGAGTTGTACCAGTTTACATAACGGTCTCTTCCATCGGGGTTGATACAGGGATCGAGTATGATCACCGTATTTCTGAGCCACTCTTTTGTCTGGGCATTGGATGGATCGGTTAAAGCATGAATAGTGAGCATAAAGGCCTCCGAAGAAGCGGCTTCATTTCCATGCACGTTAAAGCTTAACCATATTATTGCCGGCGCATTTTCTGATTGAACGGCCAGATTATCTTTAGTTAGCCCTGCCATACGCAGGTTATTGGTTCTGATCGATTCCAGTTTTTGCATGTTTTCAGGTGAACTGATTGTTGCAATCATCAGCTCCCTGCCTTCATTGGTTTCTCCGTATTTTTCCAGCTTTACAATATCCGGTCTTGCCTGAGCAACCGACTTTGTATATTCTACAATCCGGTGGTGTCTGGTAAACCTGGTTCCAACCTTATATCCCAGAAATTGTTCGGGGCTCTGTAAGCCCTGTGCCATCAGCACTCCGGCAAAAAGCAGTAAGAAAGAAGCAATGATGATTTTTTTCATATATCTAAAATATAGCGTGAATGTAGCAATAATGCGAAAGCTACCGTTCATTTTTACCCGGAAGTTTATTATAATTGGATGAACGGATAACACAAAATATTGTAATTTCCCCCTATGAGAAAATTCCTCCTTGTCATCTGCTGCCTGTTTGTAATAGCTCTGGTGCATGCACAATCCAGCTATTCTATTGTTGGTCCCGATAAAGAAATAAATCCTTACCACTATAGTGTACAAAAAAGAGGTGAATTTAAACAAGCCGCAGTAAGCAGTGCGCATCCGCTCGCGAGTTTGGTGGGTGCCGCGATCATGAAGAAAGGGGGCAATGCATTTGATGCTGCCATTGCCACACAACTGGTATTAGCGGTTGTGTATTCCAACGCCGGTAATATTGGTGGCGGAGGATTTTTATTAGGCCGTGCAGCAAATGGTGAACTGATTGGTATCGACTACCGGGAATCAGCTCCTGAAAAAGCTAGCCGTGATATGTACCTCGATAAAAATGGCAATCCCCTGATGAACTTATCTCAGGCAGGACATCTTGCTTCCGGAATACCCGGAACAGTTGCAGGCTTATTTGCCACAATGCCTTACGCCAAATTGCCATTTGAACAACTGATACAGCCAGCCATTGATATTGCAGCCAGAGGATACGTGCTTACAGAAAAAGAAGCTGGTAGTCTGAACGGGGTAAAAGAGTCTCTCCTTAAAAACAGCACTCAACCTACGGTATTTGTAAAAAATGATCGTTGGAAAGTGGGCGATACACTTATTCAAAAAGAGCTTGCGGCTACTTTAACCCTTATTCAAAAAGACGGAGCACGCGGTTTTTATGAAGGGAAGACAGCCGAACTGATTGTTGCAGAAATGAAAAGAGGAAATGGAATAGTTAGCCTGAACGATTTAAAAAATTATACTGCAAAACTGAGATCACCACTTTCATTTGATTACAGAGGGCATGAAATCATCAGCTTTGCTCCTCCCAGCAGCGGAGGAATTCTGCTGGCACAAATGTTCAAAATGATTGAGAAATATCCGGTTTCGAAATATGGTTTTCAAACTACCCAAAGTGTACAGTTAATGATTGAGGCCGAACGAAGAGCTTACGCAGACAGAGCCGAGTTTATGGGAGATCCGGACTTTTTTAAAGTGCCGGTTAAAACATTAATGAGCGATGCTTATATAGCGCAGAGAATGAGTGATTACAACCCCGATAAAGCAGGCGTAAGCAGTGCTGTAAAAGCCGGCATCATCAAGGAAAGTGAAGAGACCACTCACCTGAGTATAGTGGATGCACAGGGTAATATGGTGGCAGTAACCACTACCCTTAACAACAGCTACGGTTGCAGAACGGTAGTGGGTGGTGCAGGATTCATTCTCAACAATGAAATGGATGACTTCAGTGTAAAGCCGGGAGTACCCAATATGTATGGCGCAATAGGTGGAGAAGCCAATGCTATTCAACCTGGAAAAAGAATGCTTAGTTCAATGACGCCCACTATGGTTTTGAAAAACAAAAAACCGTATGTAGTAATAGGCACTCCTGGTGGAACGACCATCCCTACTTCTGTGTACCAGGCCATTGTTAATATTATTGATTTTAACATGACTGTAGGAGATGCGATAGACAAACCGAAATTTCACCACCAGTGGCAGCCTGATGAAGTGATGACAGAGGGCGATTTTAATGCAGCCACCAAAGAACAGCTTATTAAAATGGGCTATAAAATGGTTCAGCGTGGAGCTATTGGCAGAACAGAAGGCATTCGTTTTTTACCCAACAAAAGAAGAGAAGCTGCAGCAGATAAAAGAGGAGATGATTCTGTAGCAGGCTATTAAACCGGAACCTATGGATTTTTTAAAAGATGCCATCAAGCGCTTTTTGTATTATAAAGAGCTGGGAGATAAAACATTTATTCAGCTCGAAGACAAGGATTTTTTCTGGCAACCAGCCGCAGATAATAACAGCATTGCTGTAATCATTCAGCATATGTATGGCAATATGGTCAGCAGATGGACCAA
>CALPNW020000174.1 GCA_943325035.2 Sphingobacterium thalpophilum
GGATACATCCGGGGCTTTTTTGTTGATCCACTTGAAGCGTTAAATATGAAAAAAATTGCAATCGAAACAGTAGGTAAAAAAATGCTGGGAGATATTTTTACTCCGGTAGGCATCTACCTCCGGTTGAGGGATAAATTCAGGGATACTGTTCTGCTGGAAAGTACCGATCACCATGCTTCGGAAAACAGCTACTCTTTTATTGGAATCAATGCCATTGGGGGGATAGAAATCACTTCTGCCGACAGCCTCGAATTGAAATTTCCGGGTGAACGCCCGGAAAGAATAAAAATTGGTTCCGGCAATGAGGTTCCTGCTTTGGTCTGGGATTTCATGCAGCGGTTTGAGGTAGCAGAAACCAAAGATAAGGCCATGAAATTTGCACAGGGCTTATACGGCTATACCAGTTTTGATGCGGTGCAGTTTTTTGATAAAGTGCCACTTACCGATAAGGGTGCACCCGTAATTCCATTGATGCGTTACAGGTTGTATCAATATGTCATTGCATTCAACCATTATAAGGATGAACTCTACCTGCTCGAAAATAAGATCAGGGGGATTGAATCTGATGTGGAGGCAGTGGAATCTTTGATCAGAAGTAAGGACGTTCCTGTGTTTCCGTTCCAGCTAAAAGGAGAAGAGCGTTCAAATATGACCAATGAAGCCTATCTGGAAATAGTGAAAAAGGGCATTAAAAGTTGCATGCGCGGAGATGTGTTTCAGATAGTATTAAGCAGAAGGTTCGAGCAGAGTTTTATTGGCGATGAGTTTAATGTATACCGTGCACTCAGGAGTATCAATCCTTCCCCTTATTTATTTTTCTTCGACTATGGCGATTATAAACTGATGGGCTCCTCTCCGGAAGCACAGATCATCCTTCAGGATGGCAAAGCAATTGTTCACCCTATCGCAGGTACTTTTAAGAGAACCGGTGATGAAAAAATTGATAAAGCAGCAGCAGAACGTTTATTGAATGATGCCAAGGAGAATGCAGAACATGTAATGCTGGTAGACCTTGCCAGAAACGACCTTAGCCGGGTGTGCACAGAAGTAGAAGTAAGTCAGTACCGCCAGGTGCAATATTACAGTCATGTAATTCACCTGGTTAGTGAAGTTACCGGTAAAGTAGAAGCAGGACAGAATCCATTTGAACTGCTGGCTAAAACCTTTCCTGCCGGAACCTTAAGTGGTGCCCCAAAAATAAAAGCCCTGGAACTGATCGACGGCTGGGAGCCAACCAGCAGAAGTTATTATGGGGGAGCTATTGGTTTTATGGGTTTCAACGGAAGCTGTAATCATGCCATCATGATCCGCACTTTTTTGTCTGCACAAAACACTTTGTTTTATCAGGCGGGTGCTGGGGTAGTGGCTGCCAGTGTTCCTGAAAGTGAATTACAGGAAGTGAATAATAAATTGAATGCTTTAAAGACAGCTGCAAAAGTGGCGGAAGGGATCAAATAATACCATACACATGAAAATATTAGTGTTTGACAACTACGATTCCTTTACTTATAACCTGGTACATCTTGTAAAAAAGATTACCAATGGAAGTGTAGACGTATTTAGAAACGATGAGCTGCCTCTCGAAAAAGTTGCCCACTACGATAAGATCTTATTAAGTCCGGGCCCCGGCATTCCTTCTGAAGCAGGAATGCTGCTGGAACTGATCAAAGCGTATGCGCCATCAAAAAGCATACTGGGTGTGTGTTTAGGACTTCAGGCCATCGGGTTGTCTTTTGGCGGAGAGCTGATCAACCTGACAACTGTTTATCATGGAATAGCAACGCCGGTTTATACCAACGGAGAAGTTCCCAGTAAATTATTTGACGGGTTGCCCGAAGAATTCATAGTAGGCAGGTATCATAGCTGGGTGATTAACGATCAGCATTTTCCGGCTGATCTGGAGATCACTGCCAGAGATGCCAGTGGATATATCATGGGTTTGCAGCATAAAACCTTTGATATACAGGGTGTGCAGTTTCATCCGGAAAGTGTGCTTACACCTGATGGAGAAACCATTATGCGAAACTGGCTGAAGCAATAATCAAGAAGGCTCGGGGTGCGCCAGAATCTTTTAAAAGGTTCATGACACCAGGTTTGAAAATCACTAACAGAAATTATTATGAAAAAGGTTTTACAATATTTATTTGAACATAAAGTGCTCTCAAGATTTAAGGCAAGAGAGATCATGCTCAACATATCTGCCGGCCAGTACAACGACGCAGAGAATGCGGCATTCATTACTGTTTATCTGATGCGCAGTATTACCATCGAAGAACTGCAGGGAGGCTGTGATGCGCTGCTGGAGCTTTCCGTAAAGGTTGATCTGGAAGGGAAGCTGATAGATATTGTAGGTACCGGCGGGGATGGTAAAAATTCTTTTAACATTTCTACCCTGGCCTGTTTTGTTGTAGCAGGTGCCGGACAAAAAGTGGCTAAACATGGCAACTATGGCGCATCAACCATCAGCGGCTCGTCTAATGTAATGGAGAATCTTGGGTATAGGTTTAAGAACTATAATGATATACTGCAGAAGGAGCTGGATCATGCCAATATATGTTTTCTTCATGCGCCTTTTTTTCATCCGGCATTAAAAACAGTAGGCCCTGTACGTAAAAGTCTTGGCGTAAGAACTTTTTTTAACATGCTGGGGCCAATGATCAATCCGGCCAATCCTGATTTTCAACTGGTGGGGGTTTATAATCTGGAAATGGCCAGAATATATAATTACCTGCTTCAGCAAACCGGAAAAGAGTTTACTATAATTCATAGTTTGGATGGGTATGATGAAATTTCGCTTACCAGTGACACCAAAGTAATTACCAACAAAGGAGAAAAGATCATGACGCCGGAGCAGTTGGGCAAACGTCCGGTAAGTCCGGAGGATATTCATGGAGGCAATACGGTAGAGGAAGCGGCAAAGATCTTTACCAGAATTATTAAGGGAGAAGGTACCTGGTCGCAGAATGCGGTGGTATTAGCCAATGCTGCTATGGCATTGTACTGCACCGGTTCGTATGCCAATTACGAGCTGGCTTATAATGCTGCGGTAGTAAGTCTGGAAAGTGGAAAAGCATACGAAGGGTTAAAAAAATTAATTGACATACAGTAACAACGAAAGATGAATATTTTAGATCAGATAGTTGCAAATAAAAAGATAGAAGTAGCTCAGCGTAAATCAGAACGCAGTATTGCCGATCTGCAGAAAGAGTATTTCTTTTTAAAAGAAACACTTTCACTGAAGCAATTTATACTGGATCCTGCAAAAACAGGAATTATTGCAGAGTTCAAGAGAAAGTCTCCGAGTAAGGGAATGATTAACGGAACAGCAACGGTAGAAGAAGTAACTGCTGCTTATACCGCCAATGGGGCCTCTGGCTTATCGGTACTTACCGACGAACTGTTTTTTGGTGGTACGCTCAAAGATCTGATGACAGCTACCATCAACGAAATTCCTATTTTAAGAAAGGACTTTATGATCGATGAATACCAGCTGATAGAAGCAAAGGCATTTGGTGCGGAAGTGATTTTGCTGATTGCTGCCTGTTTAACTCCTGCTCAGGTAAAGCAAATGGCATTAACTGCCAGAAACCTTGGTTTGGAAGTATTACTGGAAATTCACAATGAAGCAGAATTGGCACATATCTGTGACGAAGTAGATCTGGTGGGGGTAAATAACCGTAACCTGAAGAATTTTGAAGTAAGTATAGACACTTCCCTGCAATTGATCGGGCAAATACCGGTAAATATGCCTGCAGTAGCGGAAAGTGGTATCAATAATGTAGATACCATTGTAACTTTGCATCAGGCCGGGTTTAAGGGTTTTTTGATTGGAGAGCATTTTATGAAAGAATCCAGTCCCTCGGTTGCGTTTGCTGATTTTGTACTACAGTTAAAAGCAAAACAACATGCGCATTAAAGTATGTGGGTTAACCAGTGTGGATCAGTTTATTCAACTGGATGAAATGGGGGTGGATTTCGGTGGATTTATTTTTTATCCGCATTCACCCCGTTATGCATTGAAACATATGCAGCCCGCTGCATTGAAGAAAGTAAAAAGCCGTCAAATCAATAAAGTGGGTGTTTTTGTAAATGACACCATCGAGAACGTTTTAAAAACGGTGGACGATTGCGGTCTATATCTGGTTCAGCTTCATGGCGATGAAACACCGCGTTATTGTGAAAGGATAGCAGAGTATGTAACTGTAATTAAAGCTTTCCGTTTGCGGGCGGAGGATGATGTTTTATGGAAGATTAAGGATTACCAGGATTCTGTTGATATGTTTTTATTTGATACGGATGGGGTTGCTTACGGTGGAACCGGAAAGCAGTTCAACTGGAATTTATTAAAAGGACTTAATATCAGCAAGCCCTTTTTTCTCAGTGGAGGGATAGGTCCTGATGATATTGATCTGCTACGTGATTTTTCGAAAGACCCAGTAGCAAAAGATCTTTTTTCTGTAGACGTGAACAGCAAATTTGAGACGGTTCCCGGCATAAAGAATATGTCTTTACTCGATTTATTTATTCAACAGGCAAAACAGATTGTATGAAACGGTGGATTTATATATTCAGCATCAGTATGGTTTTACAGTTCATTCATTTGAATGCATCTGCACAGCAGTTGGTGAACGTATACCTTAACCAAAAAGGGAAAGCATCCTACAGGGTGGCCATAGATAATATATATGTAGTGATATCCGATTCAGGCAAGCTAACAGAAATCAAAACGGATGCATACGGCACCATTGTGTATAATTCAGATAAACGGGTAAACCAGATTGGAAATATCCGAATCGGGTTTAATTACCAGGGTTTTGTAAACTTAATCGGCAATACACAAATCCGATACGATTACAATGGAAGAACAGATCGACTGGGTAATCTCGAATTACGCTACAATTACAACGGGTTACTGGTTACCATTGGTGGGCAGCAAATTGTTTATAACACAGACAATAGCATCGATCAGATTGGCTTACACAGGATTACCTATAATTACAATAAGCAGGTTCAGAAAATAGATGACAGTAAGGGCCTGATTGTATTACAATTAAATTACGATAAGTAGAAAATACCAATTATGAATTACCAGCAACCCAATGAACAAGGCTATTATGGAAAATTTGGCGGAGCCTATATTCCTGAAATGCTACATGGCAATGTAGAAAATCTGAGGCAGCAATATCTTGCTATTATGAACGAGCCTGCATTCGTAAAAGAATTCAAGGCCCTGTTAAAAGATTATGTAGGAAGGCCAACTCCATTGTTTTATGCAGAGCGGCTAAGCAATGAGTTCAATTCTAATATTTATTTAAAACGTGAAGACCTTTGTCATACAGGAGCACACAAGATCAATAATACGATAGGGCAGATCCTTTTAGCAATCAGACTTGGTAAAACAAGAATCATTGCAGAAACCGGTGCCGGACAGCATGGAGTTGCAACAGCCACTGTATGCGCGTTAAAAGGAATGGAGTGTATTGTTTATATGGGAGAGAAGGACATTGAAAGACAGGCCCCCAATGTTGCCAGAATGAAAATGCTGGGTGCAACGATTGTGCCGGCAACCAGTGGCAGTAAAACATTAAAGGATGCAACCAATGAAGCCATCAGAGATTGGATCAATCATCCGCACAATACGCATTATATAATCGGAAGTGTGGTTGGCCCGCATCCTTACCCGGATATGGTGGCTCGTTTTCAGAGTGTGATCAGTGAAGAGATCAAACTGCAGCTAAAAGAAAAAACAGGCAGTGAATTGCCAACCCATGTGATTGCCTGTGTTGGCGGGGGAAGCAATGCAGCAGGGGCATTTTATCATTTTCTGAATGAAGCGTCTGTAAAGCTGGTAGCAGTTGAAGCTGCAGGTCATGGAGTTCACAGTGGAATGAGTGCTGCTACTACA
>CALPNW020000175.1 GCA_943325035.2 Sphingobacterium thalpophilum
GTGGAGCACCTGATCCCCTGTTAAAACCAGCAGTATCCAGGAGGTTCCAGCTGGTTTCAGCAGCAATGCCATTTTCGTTTCCGATCCATCTGAGGTCGGGGCCAATATCACTGAAGATGACTGTTTGAGGAGAAAGACTTCTGACCGTAGTTTCAAAACGGTTCCAGTCATATACCTGCTGCTTTCCATTGGGGCCTTCCCCATTCGCACCATCCCACCAGAGTTCCCAGATGGGGCCGTAATTCTGAAAAATTTCTTTCATCATGTTCACGAAAACATCATTGTATTTGTCTGTCCCATAGTCGGGATGGTTTCTGTCCCAGGGAGAGATATACACCCCAAACAACAGCCCGGCTTTTTTGCAGGATGCAGACAACTCCGCAAGCACATCTCTGTTAAATCCACTTTCTCTTACGGTATGGGTAGAAAATTGACTGGGCCATAAACAAAATCCGTCGTGGTGTTTGGCAGTAATGATGATTCCTTTGGCACCTGCCGCTTTTGCAACGCGGCACCACTGATCGGTATTGAGTTCTGATGGATTAAACAGTTCGGTTTTTTCTTTTCCGTCTCCCCATTCCTTATCGGTAAAAGTGTTGGGGCCGAAATGCATGAAAAGGTAAAAATCGTTGTTGTGCCAGTTGAGCTGATTGGCTGTTGGCAAAGGATTACGCTGCTGTAAAGCTCCTGACAATTGCTGCGCATTCAACTTGCAGTTGACCAGCAGTATGGTGCAGAAAAAAGTGCATACAAAAAGGACCTTTTTTTTCATGGATAATAATTTGTAGAAAGGAATTTAAAATTGATCGGAGGCGGAATTTATTTCTATCGGTGGCAGGTTTATTTTTATCGGAGGCGAAATTTATTTCTATCGGTGGCAGGTTTACTTTTATCGGAGTCAATTTAATCGTTACTGGTCTGCTACCAGAATCCGCACATCCATTGATAGAAATCCGCAAACTCCTGTCGCCAATACGTTTCATTGTGCTGACCCAATGGATTGATTACCGTTCTGGTTACAAATTGTGGCTTTTTCTGCAGAATGGATACCAGCTTTTTTAAATCGGTCACCGTTGTACTTCCCTCTTTCTCCCCTGCATAGAAATAGAATTTAGGCATGGTGGATGAGCTGTATTTTTCGGCATCTGCAAATACCAGTGGCGATAACTGAAACGAAGGAGAGAATACACCGGCGCCTCCAAAAACAGACGGGTATTGCATCATAGCGTACCAGCTGATCAATCCTCCCATACTGCTTCCTGCTATATAGGTATAGTCGGGTCCTTTTCGCGTTCTGTATTTTGCGTCTATAAAAGGCTTTAATGTAGTGGCTATAAAATCGATGTATAATTTCCCCTCACCCTTGCCATATTGAAAATGATCATAGGGATTGTATTCGGTCATGCGCTGATTGCCCCCGTTATCAATGCCTACAACAATGCATTCTTTACCCAATTTGGCCTGCAATGTATCAAGGCATTCATCTACTCCCCACTCACCGGCATACGCTGTTTTATCGTTGAACAGGTTTTGTCCGTCGTGCATGTACAAAACCGGATAGGCGCGGCCTACAGAGGAATAATTTTTAGGCAGGTACAACCATACCCTTCTGGTACGATTCAGCTGCGGAATATAAAAAGCAGTGTCGATGATTCTTACCTGCGGACTGGCCGTGTAGGTTTTAGGCCGTTCCGGATAATTGTCTTTCCAGCCGGCAATGGTATATTCATTGGAAACATCTCCGTTGATCTCTATCATACGGTCGGCAATATCTCTTCCATCAGGTGCACATTCCAGTTTGTCTATGCTGCCTCTGGAGAATTTAAACGCATAATTTCCTGCGGGAACGTCTTTGAGAACAATGCTTTTACGGGTTCCCCCGAATGGCTTGAGTTTGTAATTTTCGTCTCTGGGATTCCAGTTATTGAAGTTGCCTGTTATATAGATATCCTCATTGGATTTGGTAGCAACACTGGTAATTATAAAACGGGCAGCAAACTGTGCCGCTGCCATTGAAGCAGTTAAGGAGAACAACAAAGAGAAAAGAATACGCATATCCGCAAAATTAATCGAGCAGTTCTACGTCTTTAGGATAACCTGCCTTATTAAAAATAAAGAGTTTATCTGCCAGAACAGCGGCCAGATTAATATTATTGATTTTGAGTTCGGTAATATTATTGCTCTTATCGAGAATTCTTGCTTTGATGAGGGTACTCTTCACCTTATCAAAAAACAGGTTCACTTTAACAAAATTCTTGCGGTTATCGAGCGGTTTCATTTCAATTTCATTCAGGGCACCGGGAGTTGAAAGCAACTTGTAGGAGAAGTCTTTTTCATAAGAACCAGCCAGTAATTTCTGAGGGCTGAGTGTTTGACTGCTCTCCTCTACAGAAGATTTGGTGATGGTTTTATTTCCATCATAATTATAAACACTCTTGCCATCACAGGTAATAACTGTTTTTCCCTGAACCAACTGGTATTTCTCTCCACGCATAGACAAAGCAAGTGCCTTGGAGCCTGTTGACCGTCCTTTGCTGGTAAATGAATTGAGGGTTAATGAAGCAGTGATTCCATTGGATGACTTCACCTTAGAACCAAAAGCATCAATTACTTTTTTGGCTGCAGGATCGTTTTGGGCATTGGAAATTATAGATGTACTTAATAAAATGAGTGTGGCAAGGTATAATTTACGCATTGTTAATTTTTACGATACAAATATAAGTTATACAAATAGTATGCCTGTTTTAGACCTTTATAGTTTGGTTAAAATCGGCTTAATGGCTGTGAAATCGGTGAATATTAACTGATTGAGTCAAAAAACTGCTGTAATTCAGCTTCTGTTTTAAAATTCACTTCTCTGGCTTTACTGCCCTGATTAGGGCCAACGATACCTGCTGCTTCTAACTGGTCCATTAAACGGCCCGCCCTGTTGTAACCCAGTTTCATTCTTCGCTGAATCAATGAAGTGGATCCCATTCCACTGCCAACAATTAAACGGGCAGCATCTTCAAACAACGGATCGCGGTCATTGGCATCAAAATCCCTGCCTTCCATCTCTTTTTCATCAACGTATTCGGGCAGCAGGAATGCATGCGGATAACCCCGCTGGTTTCCAATGAATTCACAAATGCTGTCTACTTCGGGCGTATCAACAAATGCACACTGCAAACGGGTGATTTCTCCATTGTAGCTTACCAGCATATCCCCTTTACCAATCAACTGCTCTGCTCCACCTGCATCGAGAATGGTACGGCTGTCTATTTTGCTGGATACCTTAAAGGCGATCCTTGCAGGGAAGTTGGCTTTGATGGTTCCGGTAATGATATTTACAGAAGGACGTTGTGTTGCAATAATCAGGTGAATACCAATTGCACGTGCCAGCTGCGCCAAACGGGCAATCGGCATTTCCACCTCCTTACCTGCAGTCATGATCAGATCCGCAAACTCATCCACTACCAGCACAATGAATGGCAGGTATTGATGCCCTTTGTCGGGACTGAGTTTTCTGGAAGTGAATTTTTCGTTGTACTCCTTGATGTTTCTGCAACCGGCATCTTTCAACAGATCATAGCGATGATCCATTTCTATACACAGGGCATTCAAGGTGTACACCACTTTTTTGGTATCCGTGATTATGGATTCTTCTTCTCCGGGCAATTTGGCCAGAAAATGTTTTTCAATCACCCGGTATAAACTCAGTTCTACCTTTTTAGGATCCACCAACACAAATTTGAGTTGCGATGGATGTTTTTTATACAAAAGTGATACCAGTATTGCATTCAACCCAACCGACTTTCCTTGTCCGGTAGCACCAGCCATCAGCAGGTGTGGCATAGTTGCCAGATCCACAATAAAGTTTTCGTTGTCGATTCGTTTGCCTATGGCTATTGGTAAAGAAAATTTACTGGTTTGAAATTTTTCACTGGCCAGCAGTGTTTTCATACTCACCAATGTTTTACGCACATTCGGCACCTCAATACCAATAGTACCCTTACCCGGAATGGGTGCAATGATCCGAATGCCGAGCGCAGCGAGGCTGAGGGCTATATCATCTTCGAGGTTTTTGATCCGGCTGATACGAACTCCGGGAGCAGGAACAATTTCATATAAAGTAACGGTAGGTCCTACGGTTGCAGCAATACGCTGAATGGCAATATCGTAGTTCTTGAGCGTAGCGATGATCTGGTTCTTATTGGTTTCCAGTTCCTGAGGATCATGCACGATTTTTTCACTGCCGTGGGTTTCCAGCAGATCAAGGCCCGGATACTGATAATCTTTCAGGTCTAGCGTAACATCGTATTTAGTAGCCAGGCTGCCAATAGCAGCGGTGATCTCTTCGGGTATTTCGGAATCATCCGGCACTTCTTTGATTTCCAGTTCCAGGTTGGCCGGCGGTGGAATATGCGCATTAAAGTTTTTAACTACCGGCTTTATAGGTTCATTGATTTCAATGAACTCCGGTTCTTTTTCTGCTACTACTATTTTGGCGTCCTCCTCCCCTTCTTCAAATTCTTCCTCTTCAAAGTCTTCCACTTCTTCCTTTTCAACCACATCAAACTGGTTCATAGGATTGGCTTCATTGTCAACTGCTGGCATTATCACAGATACCAGTGACCCATCATTGTTCAATTTGTTTTTACTGAGCGGCAGTTCATCCTCGGGTAAATCATTGTCTGGAAAATCATTCGATTCACCTTCACCGGCCATTTCTGCTGTGTCTCCAGCAAGATTTTTAGCCAATGTTTCTCCTTTTTTATCGAAGAGATCAAATTTCCAGTTGGGAATGGAAAACGTAGGATTAAAGCGCCAGATGATATAACTGAAGAAGGCCAGGCCTATTACAGCACCGGTTCCTACATTACCGATCCATTTGGTAAACCAATCGCTTACATACTCTCCCACTGCTCCTCCCCATGAAAATTCGGCCCCCTTTGTAGCAAATGCAAAAGACATACTCAATACCAGTAAGCCTACCAGCACGTATTTTATGTTGCGGAGCAGTCTGAATATTTTTTTACCAAACAACAGATTTACACCAAGCACAAAAAAGAAAGTACATAATAAATAAGAAGCCAATCCAAATCCATTGTTCCAGAGTGTATGAGCTGCATAGGCTCCCAGCACACCCAATAAATTATTTACCCGAACATCATCGGTGGAAAAGATGCGGATACCAAACTGAAGAATTTTGTCCTGGTCTTCCTGCCAGGTAAACAGGTACGAGGTAAATGCAATAAAAAGGAACAGGGTAAACAGAATGCTTACCGCTCCTGCAATTTTTGCAGTCCGTTCATCCTTCACCACTTCCGTTACGGTTACATCCGCTTCTTTATCTGCAGTAAGCTGTTCGGGGTCGGGTGGCGGTGGCGTTTTCTTTTTTAAGCTATTTGCCATGAAAACAAATATAAGCTATGGGGTATGGAGAAATAACGCATTGGCGCTAATGTGCAAAACTGCTTGAACTTTCAACAGTTTTCCACCTATTTCTTATAATTATAAATAGTATAGGCTAAGGTAAACCAGGCAGTTACCAATAATAATCCTCCAATAGGGGTAATTGCTCCCAGCCATTTAAATTTATCGGTACCGGCAAGCGTAAAGGCGGTCATCAGAAACAGGGATCCGGAAAATACAGCCATACCTGCCATAAAAAGCTTGCCGGAAGTAATAATACCATTCACCGGATAAAACTGGTAAAGTACCCCACACAAAGCAAGGGCAAATACATGAAAAAACAGGTAGCGCACAGCCGTTTCATAAGTGGTAAGCATCTGATCTGTAGCATAAGCTTTTAAACCATGTGCACCAAAAGCTCCGATCAGCACAGCCAATCCTCCCAATACAGACGCAGTTACTAAAAAGTCTTTATGCA
>CALPNW020000176.1 GCA_943325035.2 Sphingobacterium thalpophilum
AAGAACATCCGCTGGCAGTTCATGCCCCTGCAGACTATTACTTAAAAAATCCTATGGCTATAGCGGTTCCGGGTCAGGTATGGACCGTTCAGATCAACCAGATCAAGTATACAGATAATACGCTGGGGTTTGGCAAGAAGCTTGCCTGGAGCAGGTAAAACGGATTGTAACAAATGTTACGAGCGGGACTTTTATTAGTTATAGCTTTGTGAGTGAACATTCACACACAACTATACCCAAACGTACACAAGTACACGCAAAGTTGCAATTCTATGAAATTAAAAGAACGTCAGTTAGAGATTATACGGGCAGCAGGTGAAATTCTCACCGAGTCTGGAGTAGCAGGGCTTACCACCAAAAAAATAGCTGCCCGGATGGGCTTTGTGGAATCGGCCCTTTACCGCCATTTTAAAGGCAAAGAGGAGATCATTGTTAGTATGCTGCTTTATCTGGCCAATGATATGGAACAGCGGTTGAACGCGGCTTTACATACTTCATCAGATGCCAGTGAACAACTGAAGCAATTATTCAACAGTCAGTTTGAGTTTTTTAACGATAATCCTCAATTTCTGGTTGCGGTGTTTTCCGACGGTTTGCTCGAAGAAAGTACATTGGTTCATTCGGCCATCTTAAAGATCATGGCAGTAAAGCGGAAAGTATTGCTGCAGGTGATTAAACTCGGTCAAAAGCAAAAACTATTCACTAAAAAATTATCAGCAGAGGAGCTGGCTCATATTATCATGGGCAGTTTTCGCTTGCATATGCTGCAATGGAGAATGTCGGAAATGGCTTTTGATGTTAAAGGGAAAGGCAATAAAATGCTGACTGGAATTTTATCATTGATCAAAGTATAAATACCGGGCCATTGTAACTATTTGCGGATCATTATAAATATTGTTTTATGAAAATCATTTCCAGTATTCTGTTTTTAATGGCGGTTGCCATCAGCGGCATTACGCAAAAATGGACTTTGCAGCAAACCATCGATTCGGCTGTAAAAAATAATTATTCTATCCGTATTTCGGAAGTTGAACTTTTACAGGCAAGGACAAAGGTAGATGAAGTTAAAACAGGGTTATTGCCGAAAATTAATACTGCAGTTGACTACCGGTATTATACCAGCCTGCCCTACCAGCTTTTACCAGCATCCGTTTTTGGCGGACCGGCTGATTCTTATAAAGAAGCCCAGTTTGGCGTTCCGCATAATATCAATGCCAATTTGCAGGTGGTTTATCCATTGTATAATCAAGCAATTAAATCTGCGGTTAAAACGGTTCAAACCGCAGAAGAAATCACCGGGCTTCAGCAAGTTAAAACAAAGGAAGATATTGCGCAGGAAGTTACCAATGTGTTTTATAATGCACAGGTATTAATTTACCAGCTTTCTTTTGTGGACAGTAATATCACCAATACGCGTAAACTACTATCCACTATAGCGTTGCTGCATCAGCAAAAAATGGCAAAGGGTACGGATGAAGATAAGCTGCGGTTACTGGTATCTCAGTTACTGACTCAAAAAGCAACCATTGAAGATCAATACAGTCAGGTCATCAATCTGTTGAAATTTCTTACAGGGGTTTCTCCGGAACAGCCAATTTCTATTGAGGGCAATGCGGGTACAAATTCTTACCAGTTATTATCCGAACAATCAATAACCGATATCCGGCTCACAGAAAAGCAAATAGGATTTTTACAGATAGAAAAAAAATCAATAGAACAAACAAGGCTTCCTGTAATCAACTTAAACGGCATGTATGGTGCTACTGGCTTTGCAAAAACAGGATCGGGTGATTTTCTGAAATTCTTTCCACTGGGTTATGCAGGGATTCAGGTAGCAATGCCATTGTACACAGGAAATTTGACCAAACAAAAAATCAGAGGCAAAGAGTTGGAAATTGAAAAGGCGGAACTGCGGCTGGAAATGATCAAAGTAAAAAACAGGGTAGACAAATTAAATAATGCTCATCAACTATCTATTGCAATAAAGAACCTCCATTCAGTGCAGCTTCAGATTAGTACTGCTCAGTCCATTTACAGTAAAACGATACTCCAGCACAATGAGGGGATGGCTACTTTAACGGATGTGCTGTTAACGGATAATGCCGTTCGGGAGGCACAGCAAAATTACCTACTTGCATTAGTAGCCTTGCGGAGAGCGGAGCTTGACTATAAAAAAATTACCGGAAACCTGATAAAACCATAACAATGAAGAAATTACTTTATCTCCTGCCACTGCTGGCAATTGTTGCCATCATTGTTTTTAAGTTAAAAAGCAATAAGACAGTTTCAAAAGAAAATATCTATCAATACTCGGATTCAATGGTCATCGATGTACTGGCCGACACGTTGCAATTGCAGCAGGTAAGCACCAACTATAATTTTTCCGGTAGTTTTGAGCCGGTTAAGGAAACCAAATTAAGTGCAGAAATTCAGGGTAAAATCAAACAGATTTCGGTTGATGCAGGAGACTTTGTTCTGCAAGGTCAATCACTGGTTAAACTAGATGATGCATTGCTGAAACTGCAACTGGAAACTATTAATGTTCAGCTAGAAGGATTAGAAACCGATGTTAAACGATATACGGTTCTTTCCAATGCAGATGCCATACAAGGAGTACAGCTCGAAAAGGCAATACTTGCTTTAAGAGCCGCCGGTATACAACGGAATACTCTTTTAGAACAGCTCAGCAGGTCTTCTCTTAAAGCGCCGTTCAATGGCATCATCACAGCAAAATTATCGGAGATAGGCGCATTTGCATCACCAGGTATTCCTTTGCTTCAGTTAACGGATATTCATTTATTGAAATTCACTATTAATGTTCCGGAGAATCAATTACAGTTGTTTGGGAATGATATAATCTATACTGTAAAAGCAGACGCCTATCCGGAACTTAATTTTTCTTCAAAAGTTATTTTAACGGGCAGCAAAGGAAATCCGGCGAATAGTTTTCCTGTTCAGTTTTTGGTTACCAATACACGGGATCTTACAATAAAAGCCGGCATGTTTGGACAAATCACGTTGAATAGTACCAACCCCAAACCGGGCATTGTAATTCCGGCATCATCAATAACCGGATCAGAAATTCATCCACAGGTATACCTTGTAAAAAAGGGTAAAGCTTTTTTGCAAAACATTATTATTTCTCAGAGAATTCAGAATAGTGCAGTAGTGCTAACCGGTTTAAATGCCGGAGATATACTGGTTACCGGCGGTTTAATTAATCTTTTTGCAGGAGCAAACGTACGTGTTCAAAAAAAATAGCTGAGCCATGAATATTACAGAAATATCTATCAAGCGGCCTTCACTGGTAATTGTGTTATTCAGTGTTCTGGCATTGGCTGGAATTATCGGATATAAAAATCTGAATTACGAATTAATGCCGGATTTTAATCAGCCTGTAGTTGTAATTAAAACGGCCTATCCCGGTGCAGAGCCCCGGGAAGTTGAGAGTTCTGTTTCGCGTAAAATCGAAGATGCACTGTCTAATCTGGAGGGCGTGGATTATCTGGTCACCAAAAGCTTACCCAATGCCTCTGTGATCATTGCCAATTTAAAATATGGTACTGATCTCGATAAAACCATGCAGGATGCCCAGCGCTATATCGATAATATCCGCAAAGATCTTCCGCAGGATATTTTAAGTCCGGTAATGAGTAAGGTTTCTCCCAATGATCTCCCGATAATATCGGTGAGTGCTACCAGTAATTTGCCGGCTCCTGTTTTTTATCAAAAAATGAAAGATGAATATCTTCCTCAGATACAGCAAATAAAGGGTGTTGCAGAAATGACATTATTGGGTGGGGAGGAAAGGGAAATTCAGGTTAAGGCAGATCAGGAAAAACTTAAACTTTACAGACTTTCTGTTAATCAGGTAGTGGATGCTATAAACCGATCTGGTATTGATCTTCCCGCAGGAAAGGTGGAAACCGGCACGTCCAATAATCCGGTAAGGCTAACCGGAAAATTTGCTACTATTGAAGATATAAAACAAGTACAGGTTGCTATGACTGTTGCAGGTAGCCCGGTTTATGTAAAAGATGTTGCCACGGTAACAGATGCCATTAAAGAAATTACTTCTGTTAGCAGGTATAACGGTGTCAATGGAATTGGGATTTTATTGAAAAAACAGGGTGATGCCAATGCGGTGGAAGTGTCTAAGCTGGTGCGGGAAAAGTTTTTGTCTATTGAAAAGCAGGCGGTAACAGATCAGGTGCATTTTACGATTGCTGATGACAGTACCGATAAAACAATTGCTGCAGTAGATGCTGTTGTATTCGACCTGACCCTTGCGGTTATGCTGGTTTCACTGGTGATGTTACTTTTTCTGAGAAGCTTTCGTAATTCACTCATTGTGCTGGTAGCTATACCAACTTCTCTGGTTACAGCTTTTGCAGTTATGTGGATACTCGGATACACGCTCAATCTAATGACACTGCTGGCCATGTCGCTGATTATTGGAATTCTGGTGGATGATGCCACTGTTGTTCTGGAGAATATTCAAAGACACCTGGATCAGAAGAAGAATAAAAGACAGGCGGCACTGGATGGAAGAATGGAAATAGGTTTTTCAGCATTGTCGATTACGCTGGTGGATGTAGTAGTTTTTGTACCTATTCTTTTCTTACAGGTTTTTGTTGCAGATATGCTCAAACAGTTTTCGGTAGTGGTAGTGGTATCTACACTCACCAGCTTATTGGTTGGCTTTACATTAACACCCTGGATGGCATCTCGGATAGGTAAATCAGAAGTACTGCAGCCGGTTAATGTATTCAATCGGTTTTTAATCTGGTTCGAACACCAACTGACTGGTTTTACCAATTGGTATGGCAAACAGTTAGAATGGGTATTAAGCCATAAGCTGGTATTCACAGCAATTATTATATTGTTGTTTGCATTTACCGGTGCCGTTATTAAACAGGGAATTATAGGGAAAGAGCTGATTTCTACCGGTGATCAGGGTAAGTTTCGCTTAAATCTGGAGTTCGATAAAACCACCCCGGTCAAACAAAATAATATCATTTCTCAGCGCATAGAACATTATATCATTTCACGACCCGAAGTAGCTACTGTTTTCAGTAATATAGCAGGGCCGGGTACAGGTATTGGAAGTATGGGACTTGGTGCTGCTAATAAAACAGAATTTACCATACAGCTTAAACCGGCTTCGGAAAGAACTAATCAAACCACAGAAAAGTTCATGCAGGTTTTGCGTACACAATTACAAAAAGATTTTCCAGGCATCAATTATTCGATGGCAGCGCTTGGCCTGATACCCCGAACGGCTCCAATAGAATTGACCCTCAGTGGTAATAATACCGAAGAGGTAATGGAATCTGGAAAGCACTTGAAAACTATCATAGAAAATATTGCAGGAGCTGATAATGTAAGACTGTCTGTAGAGGAAGGCAACCCTGAATACCAGATCGTTCCCAATAAAGATAAAATGCAAAGACTGGGACTGAATACCGCTTATGCAGGATTACAGTTAAGAACTGCAATAACCGGTAATGATGATGCTACTCTTACAGAAAACGGGGTTGAATATCCTGTGAGAATCCGCTTAGATGACTTTAGCCGAAAGAATTTCGAAGATGTAAAAAAACTGATCATTACCAACCCTGCCGGGCTTCCAATAGAAGTTTTACAGTTTGCAGAAATTGTGCAGGACAATTCACCTTCCTTATTAGAACGCAAAGACCGGCAGCCGGCAATTACACTTACTGCCGATGCGTTGGGGCGGCCATCTGGAACAGTTGCAGATGATGTAGTAGCATATATCAGTAAGAATCCTTTACCCGAAGGAATCCAAATGAC
>CALPNW020000177.1 GCA_943325035.2 Sphingobacterium thalpophilum
AGTTATAGGTGCCTGAAACTAATGTGATATATTCATTAACCGACAATGGTTGGTTAGCGCTGATTAATGTAAAAAAAGAACCGAAAAAAGGATCTGATTTAATATTGATATTGGCAGATTCCTGTTGTTTATTGTTATTATCTTCTGTACTAACCTGTGCCATCTTTTTTTTGAGGTAGCATTTGCCATTGCATTTCATCGCAGGCCGTGCTTTATTGATACAAAATCTGGAAGCAATATTATTCTGATTACTGTAAAACAGCGTAATCAATAAATAGGGCGCAAATGTTTGCGAACTGATCAATAAAAATGCGAGTATGGTAAATGGTACTTTCAAACAGAATAATCCTGATTTTCAGCAAATATACGTACTGCATTTACACCAGAGTATGATTAAAATCACAAAGCAAAATTCAATAAATAGGTTTAATTGAATTTGAAAGGGCATTCACTAAGCAGTATAATTTCTGGCACCAAAAAGCAAGCTTCCGATTCTGATCATATTACTTCCACAATTGATGGCCAGCTGGTAATCACCACTCATGCCCATAGAAAGTATTGATACACCATTTTGGGTGGCAGGTGCCGGATTCAAACGTGCCCATTCAGCAAAGGCATCAAAGAGTTTCTTTAAACGCATTAATTCACCTTTTACTTTTTCGGTTTCATCACTGAAAGAGGCCATGCCCATGAAGCCAGCTATACTTATATTATTTAACTCCGGCAGAATAGCTTTAATCTGTTCCAGTTCGGCTTCATCCAAACCAAATTTGGTTTCTTCCTGCGCTATGTGAATTTGTAAAAGGCAATTTATGGTGCGGTTATTTTTAATTGCCTGCTTATTGATCTCCAGCAATAATTTTAAACTGTCTACTCCATGAATCAGATGCACAAAAGGGGCAATGTATTTTACTTTATTAGATTGTAAATGACCTATAAAATGCCAGCGAATATCTTTGGGCAGAGCCGTTTCTTTGTCTACCAGTTCCTGCACATAGTTTTCACCAAAGTCTCTTTGACCCAGTTCATACATTTCCTGAATATCGGCTGCAGGTTTTGTTTTGCTTACTGCAACCAGCGTTACATTTGCAGCAGCTACTTCTTTTGCCAGAGTCTCGTAGGCGGATCTATTTACAGACATGTATTATATTTATTGATGCAAAGATACAGTCTGTTGCTTTTGCCAGATCAGATTCTCCAGCAGTAACAGGTTATTATAGGCCGGGCAGTAATAGTAAAATTTACCGACTCCTGCAGCACCTGCTGCTTTTTTATAACGGTCTGGCAGCATAGAAGCCATATTGGCAATAAAAAATGAAAAGTCTTCCGCTTCAATTAATTGCTCCAGGCCTTCACTGCGTTCTATTTTAATAGCAGCAGGTTGTACCCCCCATCGCAATAAGCTGGTTTGTAATAATACCTGTTCCAGAAAATTTGTTGATCCTGATAAAAGTGTTTGAGCATCATTGATCAGACTTTCTTTATAAAGTTCCAGCGAAGGAATTGGCTTTACCTGCATCAGTCTGCTGATATGATACAGAATGATTGCAGAGGAACTGTAATGCGGGGATATATAAGCGGGATCCGTTAAGTGTTTTTTTTCGCGGATCACATTCTCCAGTAATTTCAAACTGGCAGAATCGGCACTTGTCCAGTCCAGCTGATAAGCCTGTACAAAATAAAGTACGTTCGACAATACCGATACATCAAAATCCACCGGCATTTTTTTTCCAAACCAGGTAGAATACGCACCCAGATTCCGGTAATTTTTAAAAGTATTATTTACCTGTTTACTGCCGGTATTGGTAAATTGTTGCATCAATGCATGTATATTTCTGGCTGTAGAATCAGCTGCATTCAATGCAAGCAGCATAATAACGGTGTCATCGAGATCATCCGGTAAAGCCTGTTGTTTATTGAACCAGTTTAACCAGCCGGCATTGGGAAATATCTGGGGAGTATCCGTTGGCCAGAAATTATAGGTATCTCTCCCCTTCCTGTTTTTAAACTTCCCTGAATTCTGATTGGCTGCTGTAATAATGCTTTGAGATATGCGCTGCTGGAATGGAGTTAGCGATTCATTGATTTTCTGAAGCGTAAAGGAGATGAGTCCGGTAAAAAATATATTGATATCTGCTTTCTGTCTGTTTTTATTAAGGGCATAAGTACGGTAAGCAGGAAAAATGCCTTTTGGAAATACACCATCTTCTTTTGGCTGAAGTGCTGCAATACGGAGAAGCAACTGAGTAGTAACCAATGTATCACTATTCAATTGTTCACCAGCTTTGGAAACAGATATGCTTCCGAAAAAACAAATCAATAACAGCCAGTTACGGATTCCCTGCCCACTCATATTATTTAAGGATGCTTCTGCTGATCACAATACGCTGCACTTCGCTGGTACCCTCATAGATCTGGGTGATTTTGGCATCACGCATTAAACGTTCTACATGGTATTCTTTTACAAAACCATAGCCACCATGTATCTGAACAGCTTCTGTAGTAACCCACATAGCAGCTTCACTGGCAAAAACCTTTGCCATCGAAGAACTCAATGTATAATCAATGCCATTGTCTTTTTCCCATGCGGCTTTTAAACACAATAAACGTGCGGATTCAATTTTAGTGGCCATATCTGCCAGTTTAAACTGAATGGCCTGATGGTGCATGATCTCTTTACCGAATGCTTTTCTTTGCTTGCTGTAGGCCAATGCAAGTTCGTATGCACCACTGGCAATACCGAGCGCCTGTGAGGCAATACCTATTCTACCGCCAGCAAGTGTTTTCATGGCAAATTTAAAACCGAATCCATCTTCACCTATCCTGTTTTCTTTAGGAACTTTTACATCGGTCAGTAAAATGGTATGTGTATCACTTCCTCTGATTCCCAGTTTATTTTCTTTAGCAGCTACAGTAATTCCGGGCCAGTTTTTTTCTACAATAAAGGCATTGATACCTTTGCTGCCTTTGGCAGGATCTGTTTGAGCAATAACCAGGTAAACCGAGGCAGATGAGCCATTGGTAATCCAGTTCTTGGTTCCACTGATCAGGTAATGATCACCTTTGTCCTCTGCAGTTGTTTGCTGACTGGTAGCATCGCTGCCTGCTTCCGGTTCACTTAGTAAAAATGCACCAATATAAAGTTCTCCATCTTTTTGTCCCTGTGCAAGTGGCGTAAGGTATTTTTGTTTTTGTTCTTCTGACCCAAAAGTTTCAAGTCCCCAGCAAACCAGACTATTGTTAACGCTCATACTTACGCTGGTACTGGCATCAATCTTACTCACTTCTTCCATTGCCAATACATAGCTGATTGTATCCATTCCGGCACCGCCATATTTAGGATCCACCATCATGCCCATGAAACCCAGTTCAGCCAGTTTAGTAACCTGTTCACGTGGAAAGCGCTGATTTTCATCTCTGTCTATAACACCCGGCAAACAATCGGTTTTGGCAAAATCCCTTGCTGCTTTTTGAATCATCAAATGCTCTTCTGTGAACTGGAAATTCATATGCTGTAATTTGAACGTAAAAATAAGCTAACAACTGTTAGGTAGCGTTGAAGGCGTCATATTTATTTCAACAAAATCTGAAGCCTCCGTTAAAAATACTTTTTATGCAAATTATACAGCACTTCTTTTGCATAAGGGGTCATCCCTTTGGTAGTGTCCTGCAAAAAATGTCTTTTAAAAGCTATGATGGCTGCTGATGTATCTTTTATATCAAACCCAATGATTCTAAGACCGGTTATAGGATGGAAATCTGGTGGAACCGTGTCTCTTTTTTCATCGTACCATAATCCGAATCCTTTTTCTGCCAGTAATTTCCAGGGGAATCTCCAGTTGGGATCATTTTTTCTGGTTGGAGCAATGTCTCCGTGTCCGATAAAATTTGCCGTTGGAATTGCATAGTCGTTTTTTAATTTTGAAAGCACTACCAGTAAACTATTAATCTGTAAGCTGTCAAAATATTCAAACCCGGTATTATCCAGTTCAATGCCTATTGATGCAGAATTCATATCCAGTTGATTACCCCATCTGCTCAATCCGGCATGCTGGGCACGTAAATAATCGTTCAGCATCTGGTATACTACACCATCATTACCTATTACATAATGGGCGCTCACTTTTGTTCTGGGTATTGTAAATGTTTGGAGTGTTTGTTCAGTAGAATGCTGAGCAGTATGATGAATGATTACATAACTGGGTTTTCTGATGCCGAAATTGGTGGTGCCTACCCAATAAGGAGCGGCTTTAACAGAATCGGATACAACAGCATTTTCCGGTAAAGATTGTATGATTGCTGTATACTGCTTTACCTGTTCTTTATAAGATTTATTGGTGGTCTTGTATGGATTTCTTGAACAGGCCATCAACAGCAAAAAAGCAAAAATCGGTACTGATATTTTTTGGAGCATCTGCATATTTTTTATTGTAAAAATCGGGTGATGGGTGCTAATCGTATTTCGTTTTCTTTTCTTCCTTATAACTGAGTTGCTCATGTAATGCATCTGCACTGGGATTACTGGTAATTGAAACCGCTATCTGGTATAACAGAACAGCCATAATTACAGAGGTCAGCAATTCACCCCAGGTAATCCAATACCCCCAGAAACGGTATACGCTGGCTTTTTCCGGGTGCTCATGTTCTACAATAATTTCTACGGATTCTCCGGATCGGTAACTCAGTAAAGGGTATCGGGCATCAACCGAATATTGATCTACACCAATACTATAAAATGCTTTCGGTATAAAACTATTGGTTGAACTATCTTTTGCCAGCTGAATAGTTGCCGGGTACATTTCCCCGTCAAAATAATCCGGCTGGCGAGACCATAACAGGTAGCTTCCAAAGATGATGAGGTATAGTATAAACAGACTTTTGTTCAGAATTCAGTTTTTAAATAAACGAAGAAAATCAGTTAATCAGTATTTGTGTTTTCAGGATTAATGCCATCACTGACACTATAAAAAAAGTCATTCCGGATTGGGTAGAACCCGGAATGACTTTATACAATTAAATGGACTGGTTATTTATGTTTCAGCTATTTAATTACGCAGAAACCTGTTTGCGAATGATGTTTAATGCACCACCAGCTTTGAACCATTCTACCTGCTGCTCATTATAAGTGTGATTAACACTGATGGTATCAGTGGTTCCGTCCTTATGCTGAAACACCATGGTTAAAGGTTTACCCGGAGCAAATGATCCAAGTCCTTCTATATGAATGGTATCGTCTTCCTGTATTTTTTCGTAGTCATTCTTGTCGCTGAATGTAAGGGCTAACATACCCTGTTTTTTCAGATTGGTTTCATGAATACGCGCAAACGATTTAACCAGAACTGCACGAACACCCAGGTGACGCGGCTCCATAGCTGCATGTTCACGAGAACTTCCTTCACCATAGTTTTCATCTCCTACTACGATTGTGCCAATACCTGCGGCTTTATAAGCACGCTGGGTGGCAGGAACTGTTCCGTATTCACCAGTAAGCTGATTCTTTACGTTATCGGTTTTTTCATTGAAAAAATTCAATGCACCAATCAGCATATTGTTGGAGATATTATCTAAATGTCCTCTGAATTTTAACCATGGGCCAGCCATTGAAATATGGTCGGTAGTACACTTGCCTTTTGCTTTGATCAGCAATTTCAAGCCTTTAAGATCAGATCCTTCCCATGCTGCAAAAGGATCAAGCAATTGTAAACGCTTGCTTACAGGATCAACCTGTACATTAATGCCGGAACCATCAGCAGCCGGTGCCTGGTAACCTG
>CALPNW020000178.1 GCA_943325035.2 Sphingobacterium thalpophilum
CTTCAGGAAAAAGGGAAGCTGAATTTTGATGACCCTGCAGATCTGTACCTGACCATTCCTTACAAAGGCATTACTATCCGGCACCTCTTAAACCATACCAGTGGCTTACCCGATTATCAGTCTGTGATGGACCAGTACTGGGATAAAACAAAAGTGGCAGGCAATGACGATATCATTACTTATCTGAACCGCTACAGCCCTGCTGCTGAGTTTGCACCGGGCAGCAATTACAGCTACAGCAATACCGGTTATGTATTACTGGCCAGTATAGCAGAAACAGCCGGGGGTATCGACTTTATTGAATTCTGCCGCAGCAATATCTTTAAAAAACTGGGAATGAAAGACACGGATATCAGAACTGCGGCCGGGAAAAAAGCAGTCAGGAATTTTGCATTGGGACATGTGTTTGTTCCCGAAAAAAATACCTTCGAAAGGGCAGATTCATTTCCTTCCTCTAACTATACGATCTGGCTGGGCAACAGAAAAGGACCTGGCAGAATCAGTTCTACTGCTGCTGATCTTTTGAAGTGGGACCAGGCTTTGTATACCAACTTATTGATTCAGCCAGCCACTTTAGAAGAAGCATTTACCCCGGCAACTATTTCAGGTGGAAGAATTTCGAATTATGGTTTTGGATGGGAAATAAAAATGGATGCCAATGAAAACAAAATTGTGTTGCATAGCGGAGACAACCCCGGTTATAAAACACAGATCATCCGTTTTCTGAAAAGCAAAAAAACACTGATTGTATTATGTAATAATGCCATCAGCCGTTTTCCTGAAATGATCAATGCTCTGGAGGCAGCAGTAGAACAATAATCAGCTGTAAGCACCAATAAGTTATACCAGATCAGGGTCGTTTATTTTTTGTAATCGGCCCTGATTTTTTTCTTATCGATTTTACCCACGCTTGTTTTTGGAATGGCATCCACAAATTCAATGCTCTCCGGAACCGTCCATTTACTGATGACTCCACTCTCTACATATTGCTGCAGGTATTCCTGTACTTCGTTTCTGGTGGCCGCTCTGCCCTGTTTTAATACCACCAGTGCATGAGGTCTTTCTGTCCAGCGGATATCCGGTATACCTACAACAGCCACTTCAGCCACCGGTTCAAATTTACCAATCAGGTTTTCGAGTTCCAGCGAAGACACCCACTCGCCTCCCGTTTTAATAACATCTTTGATGCGGTCACTTATTTTCAGGCAATTTTTGGGGTCCAGAGAACCCACGTCACCTGTATGTAAATAACCATTCTGCCAGAGCTCTTCGGCTTTCTCGGGTTCACGGAAATAACTTTGCGTAAGCCAGGGAGATCTGACTACAATTTCTCCAACATCTGTTCCGTTTTGCGGAAGAAAATCACCTGTTTCTCCCAGTATTTTCATTTCTACCAACGGAATAGGAATGCCTGCCCTTGTTCTTATTTCAACCTGTTCGTCGATGGTTGGAGTTTCATGGTCGTTCAGATAAGTAACCGATAAAATGGGGCAGGTTTCGGACATGCCATAACCGGTGATCACATCAATGCCCAATTCCAGCGCTGCTTTTGCAAGCGCGCCCGGCAGGGCCGAACCACCAATCACCACTTTCCATTGAGAGAGGTCTATATTTTTCACCACCGGGCTGCTCACCAGCATTTGTAAAATGGTAGGCACACAATGAGAGAACGTAACTTTTTCTTTCACCAGCAATTTCAAGAGCATCTCAGGCTCATATCGTCCGGGGTAAATTTGTTTTACCCCAAGCATGGTTGCCAGATAAGGCACTCCCCATGCATGCACATGAAACATGGGGGTAATAGGCATATACACATCATTGGAACGGAAACGGCACCTGCTGTCGTAAGAACCAAATGTTGCTGCAGAGCCCAGTGTATGCAATACCAGCTGGCGATGGGTAAAATAAACACCTTTGGGATTTCCGGTTGTGCCCGTAGTATAAAAAGTGGTGGCTACCGAGTGCTCATCAAAGTCCGGAAAATCATATTCGCAGGACTGGTCTTTTAACAGTGCTTCGTATTCACCGGAAAGCGCAAGCAATGTATCCGGAACGCTTCCGTCATCGGAGAGTACAATGTATTTTTTTACCGTAGTTATTTTATCAGCTATCCCTTCTATCAGTGGCAGAAAATCACGATGAACAAAAATGACTTTGTCTTCGGCATGATTGATGGTATACAATACCTGTTCGGGTGACAGTCTGTAATTAATGGTATGCAAAACAGCACCCGTCATAGGAACAGCAAAAAAACATTCCAGGTAACGGTTACTATCATAATCGATCACGGCAACCGTTTCACCCTGTTCTACACCTATAGCCGCCAAAGTATTGGCCAGCCTATGGATACGCTTATTCAGTTCAAAATAATTGAACCGGGTAAGGTCCCGGTAAACAATTTCCCTTTCCGGCTCGTACTTTAAAGATTGCGCCAGCAAAGATTTAATCAGCAATGGAAATTCATAAGCCGATTTTGTTTTGGGCAGAATTCTGGTATGGCTCATCAGATAGAAGTTTAGTGCAAAATTTTAGTGTCCGAAAAAAAACTGCGGATCAGCTCTGTGTATACTGCAGGCTGGTTGAGGTATGGAAAATGACCGGTATTGTGAAATGTAAACACAGGAGCGTTCGGATATACCTTTTTCATCAATGGGATCAATGGGGCAGGAACCACATTGTCATTATCCGCTTCAATGATCATTACCTGAACATGGTTTACTGCCGTATCGGCCACCGGAAAAGAATCTATCACACATCTGGCCCGCGAAAGAAATTGCTGCTTGCTCATCAGGCCATAATTCTGTTCCAGTAAAAAAGCACGGGTAAGTGCTGAGTTGCCAGAAGCAGGCACTACATTTTTTTCGATATTTCCCCTGAACGTTTTTAACACCAGCCATTCCGGCAATAGCGGAACTATTTTCAACAGACTGCTGTTCTGGGTTTTAATCAGGTTATTGGGCGGAAAAGTATTTCCGTAAATTGCTTTTTCTACTTTATCCGGATAAGTAGCTACCAGGTATTGCGAAAAGAATCCACCGAGTGAAGAGCCCACCACATATACCCTGTTTACTTTTTCCTGCGCAAGAATCTGCAGTATCGCATTACCCATTTCCTTTAAACTACCTACTGCCGGATAGGTGACCGAAATGATTCTATAATTGTCCTTCAGAGATTTTATCTGCTGAAACCAGATATCATAGGCACCGCTCATTCCATGCAGAAAAAGAATTGTTTTTTCGCCCTTTCCGGCTGCCAGGTATTTCCACTCCACTTCATTAACGCGGATGGATTTCAGTGGCAGTTGCCTGAATTTTTTCAACGAGTTGGCTATGGTGGTATCGCCGGTATACAGTTCATCAAAATGCTTTACAGGATTAGGAAAAACATAAAATACCAGCACGCCGGTCAGTAGAGCCAGCAGCAACCAATAGCGTTTTTTCATATGTTGTTTATTCAGGCATTAAACTCTTCCGTTTTTGATATCCTCCACCACATGTGGTTCCAGCAATGCTGAAATATCCCCTAAATTTTCTGTTTCTCCTTCGGCGATTTTACGGAGAATTCTGCGCATGATCTTTCCGCTTCTGGTTTTAGGCAGTCCGGTTACAAACTGAATTTTATCGGGCTTGGCAATGGCGCCGATCATTCTGGTTACTGTTTGCAGAATATCTTTTCTAACCAGATCACCCGAACCATGTGTGTTCTGCGCATGCGAACCCTGATAAATAATAAATGCATAAATACCCTGGCCTTTTATATCGTGCGGATATCCCACCACGGCGCTTTCCACCACACCTGCGTGCATATTAATAGCGTTCTCCACTTCGGCTGTTCCGATTCTATGTCCGCTTACATTTAATACATCATCTACCCTTCCGGTGATGCGGTAATTGCCATCCTTGTCTCTTAAAGCGCCATCACCCGTGAAGTAGAGATTGTCATAGGTAGCAAAATAATTGGTCCTGCAACGTTCGTGATCTCCGTAAGTGGTCCTTAAAATTCCAGGCCACGGTGCTTTGATACAAAGGTTTCCGGACACTGTTTGTCCGGGCTCTCCAATCACTTCCTTGCCATTTTCATCTACCAGTACCATTTGCACACCCGGCATCGGCAAAGTGGCCCAGCTTGGCTTGGCAGGTGTTATGCCGGCCAGGTTGCTGATTAAACAGGCACCTGTTTCCGTTTGCCACCAGGTGTCAACAATCGGGCATTTTTTCTTGCCTACATTTTCATCGTACCAATGCCATGCTTCTTCATTAATGGGTTCGCCTACAGTACCCAGCACTTTCAGGGAAGAGAGGTCTTTTCCCTGCAAAGGTCCAAGACCAAATCCCATCAGACTTCTGATAGCTGTTGGGGCGGTGTACAGAATATTTACTTTGAACTTGTCTACAATATCCCAGAATCTTCCGGCATCCGGATAAGTAGGAATGCCTTCAAACATCAGTGTGGTAGCACCTGCACTGAGAGGACCGTAAAGAATATAACTGTGTCCGGTGATCCATCCTATATCCGCAGTGCAGAAATGAATCTGCCCGGGCTGGTATTGAAATACATTTACAAAGGTATAGTTGGCATAAATCATATACCCGCCGCAGGTGTGTACCACTCCTTTGGGTTTTCCGGTACTTCCGGAAGTGTATAAAATAAACAGTGGATCTTCTGCATCCATTTCTTCTGCTTCAATAAAAGTAATCCCTCTGTCTTCTACCTGCTGCACTTCATCTTCCCACCATACATCCCTTCCCTTGAGCATAGAAACTGCCGTTCTTGTTCTGGTAGCTACAATTACTCTTTTGATGGTTTTGTTGCCAATCAATGCATCATCTATTACACTCTTCAGTGGTATATCTTTTGCTCCTCTGTAGGCGCCATCACAGGTAATGATAAAGGTAGCCTGGGCATCTTCCAGCCTGTCTGCAATACTTTGTGCAGAAAAGCCCCCGAAGATCACACTATGCACCGCGCCAATTCTTGCGCAGGCCAGTACGGCAATCGCTAATCTGGGCAGCATTCCCATGTATATACAAACACGGTCTCCTTTTTGTACGCCATTGTTTTTTAATACATGTGCAAACTGACAAACTTTTTCGTGCAGTTTTTTATAGGTTAGAATTCTATTCGGATAGTCAGGTTCATTGGCTTCCCAGATTAATGCAGGCTGATTCCCTCTTTCTGCAAGATGTCTGTCCAGACAGTTTTCGGTTATATTCAGGGTAGCTCCTTTAAACCACTCCACTTTCGGTTCTTTAAAGTTCCAGCGAAGCACATCCTCTTTACTCGCCCATTTTTTCTTCCAGGTAAAATGATTGGCAACGTCTTCCCAGAAACCGGCGGGATCTTCTATACTTTTCTGATAGGCTGCTTTGTATTCATCAAATGACTTAATCTGATAGGGGTAACTCATGGGGAAAAAATTTCAGCTATAAATATACACGATTACTTGCTTGGCTATCTCCATCAATTGGTGTAAGTTGAAAGTTCATATTTGACAATGAACGAAACGAAAACACTAAGAAGGGTTATTGCCGCTTCTTCCATGGGAACCCTGATTGAGTGGTACGATTTTTACATATTTGGCAGTCTTGCCACCGTAATTGCCAGTCAGTTTTTTCCAAAAACAAATCCTACAGCTGCTTTGCTGTCTACACTGGCTACTTTTGCTGCCGGATTTATTGTTCGCCCTTTTGGTGCCTTGTTTTTTGGAAGGCTGGGCGATCTGATTGGCCGTAAACACACTTTCCTGTTAACGCTGGTGATCA
>CALPNW020000179.1 GCA_943325035.2 Sphingobacterium thalpophilum
ACTTACAAGAGTGCACAGCAGTTGTTTTACCGGAGATATTCTGGCAAGTTTCAGGTGTGATTGCGGAGAGCAACTGCATAAAGCCATGAAAATGATAGAAGCGGAAGGCAGGGGTGTTATCCTTTATATGAATCAGGAGGGCAGGGGTATTGGGTTGATCAATAAACTCAAAGCTTACAAATTACAGGAAGAGGGTATGGATACCGTAGAAGCCAATCTTCACCTTGGGTTTAAAATGGATGAAAGGGATTATGGAGTTGGGGCACAGATTCTCAGACATCTGGGAATCCGTAATCTCAGACTGATGAGTAATAACCCCCGTAAACGTGCCGGTTTAAAAGGCTATGGCCTGGATATTGTGGAAGTGGTTCCTATTGAAGTTGCGTCTAATCCGCATAACTTAAAATACCTTCAAACTAAAAGAGATAAAATGGGGCACGATATTCTGGGAGCCGACTAATTTTTTTTATTGATGAGCTTTTTTGTTTCGTCTAATTCCTTCTTAAGACCAATCGTGTATAGGGTTAATTCCTCTATTTTCTTTAGCAGCAGTGCATTCATCTTTCCCAGGTCCAGTCCTTCATGCATTACCTCTTCGGTAGTTTGAATACCTGGTAAATGTTTGTGTGTCTTGATGTACTCATCCAGCATGCCCAATGGCATTAATGAATAGTCTTTTTCAAATACATGGTCGTACCAGTCTTTGGAAGACTTCACAGCCACTTTTACTTTTTCGGTAAGTATTCCCTGCTCCACATATAATTTATAGCCATCAATCTGTGTGTTCACATCACCGATTTTTACACGGCCTTCGTAGGAGTCGATAGATAAAAACTCTTTTTCAACAGGATCTGTACCGCTTTTAAAAGAGATCTTGAAAGTTTGTGGTGTCTTGAGGCTATTGTCTCCGGAAACTCTTGCGCCCACCGACCAGAAGCTCAGGTTCTTTGGATTGGTCAGATCCCCGTTAGAGAACATAATGGATGGTTCATTCTGTCCGTTAGAAGCCCATTCATTACTGAGTTTCAACAGAAAATTTTTACCCCTTGTATTGCCTGCACCTTTTTTAATTTCAAGCGGAGCAGTAGGGGCCATAATTCCTATTCCGGCAAATCCGGATGATGGAAAAACATTTTCTTTATTGGCATCTTCCGTAGTTTCTTTTACAGCAGAAATTACAGGCTTTGTTCTTGTGCCGGTTGTTGGGCGTTGTGCGTTTGCGGTAGCAGCAAAGGCAAACAATGTAATGGTTCCGCAGATAAATTGTTTCTTCATAATGATCTCAAAAGTATTATCTATATCGCAAAAGTGTTATCTATGTTGTGAATGGCCATGAACTGACTCTTCTTTGTCCTTATCTTTTTCGTAAGCCTTGATAATGGCTTTTACCAGCTTATGTCTTACCACATCCTCCTCGGTTAGTTCTATATGCGCAATCCCGTCAATTCCCTGAAGAATACGGGTGGATTTCTCCAGTCCGCTTCTCATATTTCTTGGAAGGTCAATCTGTGTCGGATCTCCGGTTATGATGGCTTTTGCATTGGCTCCGATACGGGTGAGGAACATTTTAAGCTGAAGGTCGTTGGTATTCTGTGCTTCATCCAAAATAATGAATGCATTATCCAAAGTGCGTCCGCGCATGTAAGCGAGTGGCGCAATTTCAATGGTGCGGGTACTCATATAATACCCCAGCTTGTCTGCGGGGATCATATCGTCGAGTGCATCATACAATGGACGCAGATAAGGGTCAATTTTTTCCTTCAGATCCCCCGGTAAAAAGCCCAGGCTCTCACCGGCTTCAACAGCAGGGCGGGTAAGAATGATTTTTTTAACCAGTTTATTCTTGAGTGCCCTCACTGCCAATGCCACTGCAGTATAGGTTTTGCCGGTACCGGCTGGCCCTATTGCAAACACAATGTCATTACGATCGGCAGCCAGTACCAGTTTTTTCTGGTTTGGTGTGCGGGCTCTGACTGTTTTGCCGTTAGGGCCAAACACCAGAATATCATTGGGGTTACGATCTACAAAATTATCTACTGCTTCAGCATCGTCGCCCCCCAGAATCTGTTCGAAATAGCCTTCGCTCAGATGTCCGTTACGTTGCAGGTATTGCAGGATCAGGTCTATTTTTTCACGGGCAGTGTCTATTTGTTCGGGCGCGCCGCTCAATTTAAGCTGGGTGCCTCTGGAGAGAATCTTAAGGAGGGGGAATTTCTTTTTCAGCAAATCAAGCTTCCCGTTGTTTACACCAAAAAACTCAATCGGATTAACTGTTTCGAGGCTAATAATCGTGTCTGTCAAAACGCGGCAGTTTTAATTTGAAGAATGGGTCAGTTCTTATCAATCGGCTTCTCAAATTTAATCAGTTCGAATGCACAATTCCTATCAATCTTATACACAGTTGTGGAAAGTATTCGCCGGATTAACCAGACAGTTCAAAAAAGATCCTTCATTCATTTTAAGTTGTAAAAGAGGTTGGTTTTCTCAGATCGCTTTAAGCTCTTTTATGGTTGCAGAAGGATGGGCAGATTTAAATACGGTATTGCCTGCTACCAGTACATCTGCACCTGCCTGAATAATTTCTGCTGCATTGTTAAGGGTAACTCCTCCGTCTATTTCAATTAGTGTTGACGCATTTTTTTCCAGGATCAAAGCCTTTAACTGACGGATCTTATGCAGGGTATGGGGTATAAATTGCTGGCCGCCAAAACCCGGGTTTACGCTCATCAGACAAACCACATCTGCTTCATGCAGCACATCAGCCAGCAGGTGAACAGGTGTATGCGGGTTTAACGCTACTCCGGCTTTCATTCCCAGTTGTCTGATCTGCTGAAGGTTTCTGTGTAAATGCCTGCAGGCTTCTAAATGAACGGTTAAGATATCTGCGCCGGCTTCTTTAAATGCTTCTGCATATTTCTCCGGCTCTTCTATCATTAAATGAACATCACATATTTTTTGGGTAGTTTTTCTGATGTGTGCAATTACCGGTAATCCAAAACTGATATTTGGAACAAATCTTCCATCCATCACATCCAGATGAAACCAGTCAGCCTGGCTGTTGTTCAGCATATCACAATCTTTCTGAAGATTCAGAAAATCAGCACTTAACAAGGAGGGAGCTATCAGGGCCATACTTTAGTTTTTATTGAAGTCGTTTAATTGCTGTTGTTGCTTCGGTTAATGCAGGATCCAATGAAAGGGCTTTCTGGTAGTTGTAAACAGCGGAGTCTTTTTTACCCAGCTTTTCATAACATTTGCCCATCCAGTAGTATCCATCCGTGTATAACGGGTCTAGTTTCAAAACCGTTGCAAAGATAGTTAATGCAGGTTGAATCTGCTTTTGATCTGACAATAGAAATCCTTTTTCCATATATGCTTCCAGATACCTGTAGTTGGAATATATGCAGGAATCGAAATTGGCTAATGCTTTTGGGGTATTCCCGGTTCTGGCATGATAGACCCCTTTTATAAAAAACAGATCAGGCAAATGCGTTTTGTCTGTAAATGAGGTGCTGATATTGGCACATACGATTAGTGCTGCAGGGTCTCTTCGTTCTGCCAGCAGATTGGCAAGGGAAAGCATTGCAGGAGGGGTCGGATAAATTTTTATTGAATAAGTGTAATACCGTATTGCGTTGCCGGTGTCTTTCTGCTGTTCCGATAAACGGGCTTTCTTATACCAAAGTTCATGGTTCAGGCTGTCTTTAAGCAGTTGTCCGTTGATCAGCTTTAGTTCAATAAGGCTGGAATCGATTGGGGCAATTGACAGATTGTGATCTGGAGTGGTTGTATTACAGGAAATGAATAACAATAAAAGTGCCGGTAAGGTCCAGTGTTTCATGCTGCTAAAATAAGCAGGAATGAGCTTTGGTGACAGTTTTCTGACAATTCAAAACAGTTAAGATTGTACTTTTGCACCACATTTAACAGATTATATGAAAAAAACAACTGGTATTATTTGGGCATTACTGGTGTCATTTGCTGCGTTTGCACAAAATAAAGTTCCCGGTGATACACTCCGTTTTGAGGGTGAAAATCATTTTAAGAATATACAGCAACTCACTTTTGGGGGTGATAATGCAGAAGCTTACTGGAGTTTCGATAGTAAACATATTATTTTTCAGAGAACCAATCCAAAAGATGGCATTAACTGCGACCAGATTTTTACCGGAAAAATACCCGAAAAGCAGGGAGATCAGTTTACTTACCGAATGGTGAGTTCCGGGAAAGGCAGAAATACCTGCGCTTATTTTATGCCCGATGGAAAGCACATTATTTATGCTTCCACGCACGAAGGCAGTACTGATTGTCCTCCGGTACCAGACAGAAGTAAATATGGCAATAAGTATATCTGGCCGTTGTACAATACCTATGATATTTATATGGCAGATCTGAATGGCAGGATCGTTAAAAAACTAACTACTGCCAGGGGCTATGATGCAGAAGCCACACTTTCGTATGATGGCAAAAAAATGATTTACTGCAGTGATAAGGACGGGGATCTGGACCTGTACATCATGGACCTTAAATCTGGCAAAGAAAAGCGGATCACTACTGCACTGGGGTACGATGGTGGCGCCTGGTTTAGCCCGGATGGAAAAAAAATCGTTTGGCGTGCAAGCAGACCTGCCTCTGCAGCAGACGTAAAGGAGTATAAAGAATTACTGGCAGAGGGAATGGTTGCTCCAACCAATATGGAAGTATGGATTGCCAATGCAGACGGTTCTGATGCCAAACAAATTACCAGTCTGGTTCAGGCCAACTGGGCACCTAATTTTACTGCAGACAGCAAGCACATCATTTTCTGCAGTAACCATGAATACAAAAGAGGGTTCCCTTTTAATATGTACATGATAGATCTTAACGGAAAAAATATGGAGAAGATCAGCAGAGACAACGGATTTGATGCATTTCCAATGATCAGCCCGGATGGAAAAAAAATCATCTTTGCCTCTAACCGGAACAACGGTGGTACAAGAGATACTAATTTGTTTCTTGCGGATTGGGTTGAATAGACCATTTAGAATTGTACCTTAGCTATACTAAAATAAATAAATATGCAAACAGGATTGTTACATGTTCATAATTTACTCCGCTGGATAATCGTTTTACTGTTGGTCTATTCTTTAGTAAAAGCTTACGCCGGCTGGAAAGGAAAAAAGGCCTTTAATCCTGCCGATAAAAAAACCTGGCTGCTTACCATGATCGCTGCCCACATTACGTTATTGCTGGGCTTGTACCAGGTGGCAATGGGCAGGTACGGTATTTTCAGTTACACTGTTCCTGAAGGGATCTCCGTAATGAAAGATCGGTTTCTGCGTTTCTTTTGGGTAGAGCATCCCGTGATGATGATCCTTGCAATCGTATTTATTACACTCGGCCATGGTATGGCTAAGAAAGAGGTTTCCGATGAGTTAAAATACAAAAAAGCATTCCTTTTTTTCGCGATAGCTATGTTGTTGATACTGGCCGGAGTTCCATGGCCATTCAGAGAAATCATTGGAAGACCTTATTTTCCGGGAATAGCCGGATAATAAAAAGCCCTGTGAATTTAGACTGCCCCCAAAAAGTCAGACACTTAATGGGGGCATTTTTATTTGTATCAGAATAATGGTATGACAATTTAACGGCAATACCTGGCAGGTGAAATCAGCCTTTCCAGTTCTTCTTCATTAC
>CALPNW020000180.1 GCA_943325035.2 Sphingobacterium thalpophilum
CGGGCATGGAGGTGTATTGGGGGCATAAAAATAAGGACTAAACCGTTAAATAACGGTGAAGGTTTTAAACTGTTCTTTGCCTTACTATCTACTTTCACAGCGATTGCCAGGGCATTATCAATCGTTGCTTTTACCCCTTCTGTAATTCGTTACAAAGGTTTCACCCGCTCTACTGAAATTCCATATGGAACCAATCTTATCCATAAACTCAGGAGTATGCGTAAATGCTTTCGGGCCGTGTCTTTCAATAGTTTCTTCATACAGCTGTTTATTCAACACAAATTTGGCCTTTCTGATTTGTTGTTCAGTATTGTCAATATCAGTTAATGGGATCTCTTCGATGTATTTCATAATCCTATCATAGTGTGGCGTAATAGCATTTTTCTCAGCTATCTCCGCAACGTGCTTGAGTAGTAATTGAACATTTTCTGGCAAGTCATTATTATTAATTTTCATGTTTGTATCATTTAGAAAAGTTTATGAATTTATTTTTCCATAGTGAATCCAAAAGGGCTTCTTAGGTAAAGAGGCATACGTGGCCTTCACCCTGGCACTATACTTAGTGATTTTTTCCGTTTGATCGGCATTGATGTTAAAGCCAATAATATCATTGGCTATAAAATGTTCTACCCGAAAATTAGTTGCCTCCTTTAAAAAATCCACTTGTTGTTTATACTGAGCAGCAATATTGCCACAAAGGCTAATCCAGTATAAACCCGTGCACCTGGGATCGGTAACTAAGCTAAACTGAATAACCCCGTTTTCATACCCTGTGAAGGTGGGTAAGTATCCGTTCAACATAGCCCATCTTTTTGCCAGATTGCCTTTGAAAAACTGATCTATCAGTTTGGGCTCCAAAATAGCTGGCTGCAGGCCACCGGTTTTCATAAAAAAGGTAAGACTCACGGTTTTCCCGGTTAATTCCTCCTTTTTCTTCTGCTCATCCTCCATACGACATTTTTCTTCATAGTCAGGTTCAAAATAACCATCTAAAACAAGTGCATTCCAATGGTCAAATACTTCAGGAATATTGGAAAGATGATGACTAATTCCTTCTCCCTGGTCATTGCATTTAAAAGGCGTTTCATCGGGTAATAGGGATAATAAGGATTGCTCAAGGTCATTAAGACTATCTGCATAAGAAATGTCTTCCAGGGTTAACCAAGTACGCGCATACACCAGTATTTGGGTGCATTTGGCATGGGAAGATAATTCACGGACTCTTTCACGGAAATAAGTAGCCGTAAACATGCAAAGTGCCTCTCGATCCTTGATTTTGAGGGCATCCAAGTACAACTTAACATGATACGTGTGTTCGCCAATTTCCCTCAGTACCGGCACAAAACCCATATGGGCCCATGCCTTAGCGAAATTAGTAAAAGTAAATTCGTTGATTTTCTCAACAGCGGGTGTGGGTGGTTGTACAAGAAAATGCTTGTAGTAACCAACGGTTTGTTTGCTCATGGCATGAAATTTTTTAGGTTAAAAAATCACACCAAGAAAAATTGAAAGGGATTACGTTTTATTTTGACAGTAATGGTCCTCATCTAATTCCACCACCGTGGAGCGTAACTCTCGGTTGGTACCCTTACGGGTTCTTGATGACAGGGTAAAAGTATAAAATTTTTGTATATCCGTTAAACTATTTATTAAATCAGCGGATAATATTTTGTTAATTCATTTGTGTCCTGTTGCTATAACACACATTCAAAAACACCAATCACTTTAAAACTACTTAGCTCCTCCTCTTGTATGTCGATGTCACTATACCCTGTTGCATTGGTCAGCGGCTTTAATATAATTGATTCATGAGCCCATTGGTCATTATCTGATTTCTTTTTACTGCGGTATTCTTTAACGGTATAGCCTGAACCAGAATCGGGATCTTGAATAGTTGAACGTTCAACGAGCACTATTTGACCGTTACGGGAACCTCCGGAATACTTCCTGAACAAACAAATGGAACCATCCGGGATGACCTTGTTCATGGATTCCCCTATAACGGTACAAGCGAATAAGTCGGATGATGGTTTATACCTTGAGGGGATTGCCACCCAGTCACAATCAGTAACTGTTTGCAAATCGCTGAAGTTACCGGCAGCCACTTTTAAATCATAAAAGGGAACTGAATTTACATATGGCAATACATTTGCTTTGGGAACTAACGGAACCGATTTCTCTACTTTATATTTAGCGATGTGTTCTGCAAAATATTCCCTTAAGTTTTTGTCACAAACATAAATGTAAGTTCCCTTGATGCCCCGGAGCATGATTGTTTTATAGATATTGAGAATAAACGCTTTTAAGTCTTTAATATCCGAAATCCCCACTTGTCCGTTACGATCAAAGTAGTTTTCCTTTCTGATAACAATCTCATCCGTTTCCTTGTCATAGGAGATTTCATTGCCAAATATTACCCCTGCATAATTCAGGTCATAGGCTTGTGTAGTATGTATACAGCCCACTTCATTAATGGCGTTTTTTGAATTGATCCAATCATCTGCTACCCCATTCCATTGTAATTTCTCGCCCTCAATCTGAATATCGAATAAAGTCTTATCCTTCTTTGATATCCAGGGCCAGGAAAAGCCTGCAATTAACCTGGATAATCCATTTTCATCTTCCCGGTGCTTGATTTCACTGACCAGATCCGAAATCGAATCAAAAAGAACAAATTCATACTCTTTGGTATTGAAGATTGGAACTTGTGGAGTTAATGAACAATTTAACAGGCTATCAATGTATTGAACGTAGTCATTACCCCCTTTTACCCGGAACTGAGATTTCAGACATTCTATCCTGGTGTTTTGCTGGAGTTTCAACAGATCAAAATGCTCTTTTTTAACATCCGATGGTTTTATGGATTGATTTTCATCGTAGAAAAGAATAGACTTATTGGATTGTAGCAAGATCCAGTCCAGTTCACTACAAACATTCCTGTCTAAGCCAAGCTTCGCACATACAATATCAAAAGCCCCAAAATAAGCACCCAAATTAACCCTTCTTCGTAACCGGTGAGATTCATCCACTACAACAATATCATATTTATCTCTGGCAATCTCAGCCGGCCCAATCACCATGCTTGCACTTAATCCCTTGATATTTTTAAATACTTTTTTGAGTGTATTTCTGAAAGAAGACATTGGAACAACCAACGCCATTTTAGGGTTAGGGTATTTATTTTTTAAATCTTTAATCAGTTGAACAAATTCAGACTCATCTTCCCCGAATTCTTTAAAATTGAAATCCTCGTTATTGGTATTCAGCAGTTTGAACAGAAAGATGGCCAAAATCGTCTTGCCAGTACCAGCCCCACCTTCTACAATAAAATTCCGGTACTCATTATTTAAAAGGTTGTTTAAAATGACCAGCAACCCACTCCTCTGCTCATTCGTTAATGTTTTATAGGGAGAATACTTAAAAAGGTCTGAGTTATCAATGTAATCGATAGCATGCTTCGAAATACCTTCTGCTCTGAGCTTATCCCAGATAGATTTGAAGATATCCCAGTAAACTTCCTTCTTTTGATAATAGTTGTGATTAGCTAAGCCAATATTACCATTGATCAACTTATACTGACCATCACCTGAAATGTATTTGATAAGATTCGATTCAATGTCTAAAGTAGCTGACTTGTTGAATTTCTCGCTGGTAATCAAATGAACAGCCGTGAGTTTATTCTTTGCATTACTTTTTAAATGGCTGTTCATCCGGGCATAGGTATCGGTTGTGTCTCCCACATAGGCCTCTTTGAGAGCGCCATCACTTAAAATATAAACTATGGGCCAAAGGTCTTTGGCGTAATGCAGATTTTGAAAATCACCGAATAAGTCTGAATTGAAATTGTATCGTTTTACTTCAAATACATCGTTCAAACTCATAATTCATTGTATTTCTTGGCCGTTCCTTTGGCTTTTTCAACCGGATATTTCTGAGCGTTGGTTTTGATTTTCTCTAAAATAATGTCCTTTACATCAAACCCATATTTTTCAGCCAGCAGAAATGCAAATGAAAATATATCCGAAAGTTCCTCTTTAACCTTATCTGCATTGGCCTCATCTGCATTCTTCCAGAGAAACAATTCTAATAACTCTGCCGATTCTATACTGATAGCCAACGCCAAATCCTTAGGATTATGGAATTGTTCCCAGTCCCGTTCATTTCTGAATTTCAACAATGCTTGTGTTATTTCTTCAGTTTCTTTCATTATCAACGAGATTAAATCTTCTAAACTAAAATAACGCCCATTTTACACCTTTTAAGCTTTGGTTGATAATAATAGGTGTTATATGAAGTATATATGAAATTAAGGAAAAGTTACATAAGAAATGATAGGTTTTAAGAAATAGGGGAGTTGGCTACATCCGTCAGAAGCATTATGTCATTAGGAGTATTCATTTTCAAACAGTGGCAGTTCGACACTAGTTGAGTTTCTCCATCATATTTCAACCATCCGATTTTTCCGGACAGTTGACTTCCTTCCTTTCGCAGGTTAGCTTTGTGGCTAACGAAATGTACTTAACGTCAAAGGATTTATCCAGGGTGAGAAAAAGAATTCCATATGCCTGAAACCTCACTTGATTGAAAACCAAATGTTGAAGATAACAATTAAAAGAAAAATAGCATTCAGTCAAGCCTGAACAACGGCAAAAAAGAATCACAAATGTTCATATGTATTCCGTCTGCCCAACTTGTACAAAATCTAATGTTGTATGCCGTTTTTTGTCACCACGGTTTATAAAATGTCGGGAATATTAGAAGCGAAATTGTCGCAATTGTATAAAAAAACATGTGCTTAAATTTTACTTTATAGCGCGTCAAAATATACTGGTTAAAAAACGTAAGTTGTCCAACAGCAATGTTTAATACAGAGTAGATTAGTCCACTAAAAACAATGAAAGTAGAAAAAAAGGATATAGTATTTAAAACAAAGTGCATTTTATTTAGGCAAATCTTTATTTAGTGAAAATTGTTTAAGAACCTTTAATGCGTCAGTTGGAGGCAATACTTTTAATGAGTCCATACTTTTTGATAAAGAGTCAATCATATTTCTATCGTGCGTATTATTTTGAAAGTCAATGACCTTTTTAATGATCCCGTCCGTACTTAAATCAAAATTGAAACCACTATAACTAACTTTCAAACCACCGCCTGTTACGCTTACTGCTAATAAAGCACTGTTCCATATTTCTTAAATTCTTCTATTTTTAATTTGAAAATTTCGTATGCTTTGTCTAAGTCTGCCATAATGTTATTATGTTTTGTTGTTGGATGAAATGGCAGCATAATATCGCTAACCAATTAAATAGCCGCTACTCAATCAAAGTATTAAAAAAAAATCATCATTAACTACCAGCCATTTAATGGTATACATTTCGAATAGTTAATGCATCAACCCTCCCGTTATACATTTTCCATCTAATCTGTCAGCCTTTCTTTAATATCAAATTTTCATCTACTAAATTCTCACCCACTCCCATCCCCCTCAATATCCCCTTA
>CALPNW020000181.1 GCA_943325035.2 Sphingobacterium thalpophilum
GCGGCAGCCAGTCCTCCCAGTGAATGGGCAATAATTCCAAAAAGGGGGCCAAAATGGGTTTCTGCAGATAATATAGTATCCCGGTAAATTAACGCATTGATTTTGGTGCCATCACTCAGACCGTGAGCGGGCGCATCAAAAGCCAGCACAGTAAAGCCCTCTTTTTTCAGGGCAATCACATAGGCTTCAAATTTATAGGCATAGCTGCTAAATCCATGTGCGATCAATACTTTTTTGGCGTCCGGATCTGCATGTTTCCATTCAAAACCTCTAACAGTAATACCTCTCACCTCCATAGATATAGAAGTGGCTTTGTGAAAAACGGGAGGCGCTATTTTTTTAGATTTTGATTTAAAAGGGGTAGAAAAAAGATCAAATGCCAGGGTAGCTGCTTTATGGGGGGAAATCAGACCAATTGTTTTAAACTTTGTTTTATAATAACCAATCAATAACCGCTGTGTAAACTTCTTCTTCATCCGGCAAAGATATATCTGATCAACAGACCAGTACCAATTTCATCGGTGCAACCGGGTAATTCATTTTAAGAAAACAATAAGCGGATGAAGCCGGTCACTAAATGCAGTTTTATTGTTTTTCTGCTGGGTAAGTGTATTGATCCCATGGGTATGATTTAAAAAGTTGCAGGGATAAAAGATTTTCTGTGATGAATAACTCCAAATGCTTACCAGCGGATAATTGGTGTTTAGATTACTGTTAATCAATAAGTTAGGTAGTTTGCGTTTGCAACTGATTACTTCATTTCCGGAGAATAATCCCGGATTGGGACAAAAAATAGCTTGCAGGGGATTAAACTTTTCCTTTTACGGTTGTTTACATATAATTATAAATACTTTTGCCAACCAAATAATAACTATGTATACGATTCATATCAATTTTGAACAAAAGGACCTCGAGCCCTTAACACTGAGCAATATATCCCCCGACCAAAGCCTGCTGGAGGTTTGTCTGGATAATGATATTGAACTGCACCACAATTGCGGGGCAGTATGTGCCTGCAGTACCTGTCATCTTTATGTAGATAATGGCAGCGAATTTATAGAGGAACTCAACGACAGAGAGGAAGATTTCATAGACAGAGCGGTTAACCCGCGTATCAATTCCCGTTTGGGCTGTCAGTGTATCTTACAGAACGGATCGGGTGAAATTCATATTACCTTGCCGGATCAAACCCAGTTTCTGGGCGAATAAACCAACTTATTTATTATCCTAAAATCATTTATAGAAGATGAATCATTTTGAACCACCTATTCACTGGAGCGACCATGAAGATATTGCCATGAAATTGTATGAGAAGTTTGGCGATGAATTTAATGAAGGCAGAATATACAGAGTCCGGTTTACAGATCTGCTGGAGTGGATTTTACAGATCCCTAATTTTGAAGGAACCAGAGAACAGAGTACCGAAGGACATCTGGAAATGATCCAGAGTACCTGGGTATATGAATGGAGAGATAACCAGAAATAAGTACCATGTTAAACAGGTTTACCCATATTACCAGTTTTGTATTTGATGTAGACGGTGTTCTCACCGATGGCAAGTTATTGATACTTCCTGATGGAGTACATGCACGTACCATGAATATCAGAGACGGCTATGCATTACAGCTGGCAGTTAAAAAAGGGTATACGGTGATAGTCATATCGGGAGGTCATTCTCCGGAAGTAAAAGACCGGCTGAATAAACTGGGTGTACTGGAAGTATATATGCAGATTACCGATAAAACCGCTTTGCTGAGAACCATTATGGATTCTCACCAGATGGCAAAAGAAACCTGTTTATACATGGGGGATGATATTCCGGATCTTCATGTGATGCAGCTTGCCGGATTACCCTGTTGCCCGGCCGATGCTGTTCCAGAAATAAAATCTGTTTCGGAATATATTTCTGCACTGAAAGGAGGGGAAGGTTGTGTAAGAGACGTAATAGAAAAAGTATTGAAGCTGCGCGGAGACTGGAACGAAGACAGTCTGGTGCGTGCCCGATAAAGTATAATTTCATCCATCAATATATCCGCTTGAAACTGGTAGCTGCATTTTTCAGATTGATTCGCTGGCCTAACCTGCTGTTTATAATTCTTACACAGCTGTTGTTCGAAGTATGCATTTACGAGCGCATTTATCCGCAGGCCGGAATAAACAATTCAGAAGAAGGAACGCGGTTTCTGGCTTTGATGATTGCCTCTGTTTTTATTGCAGCAGCCGGGTATATCATCAATGATTATTTTGATCAGAATATAGACCAGATCAATAAACCCGACAAAGTAGTTGTAAACAGAATCATAAACAGACGATGGGTCATATTCTGGCACTTATTTTTAAGTTTAGGTGGTTTGTTTTTTACTGCATTTGCTTTGCCGGTTAATCAGTACTGGCACCTGGTGCTGGCCAATATGGCATCCATCATTGCCTTGTGGTTTTACTCTACCAATATCAAGAAAAAATTACTGGTAGGCAATGTGCTGATCTCCCTGCTTACTGCATGGGTTATCGGGGTATTGTTTTTTTCCAAGTACCCCCTGAATATCAGTAATCTCCTTGGTGTTCATCACCAGGAAGTAAGGTTCTTCCGACTCATGATTATGTATGCTTCTTTTGCCTTCATCATATCCCTGATCAGGGAAGTGGTAAAAGACATGGAAGATATGGAGGGAGACAGACGGTATGGTTGTACCACTATGCCCATTGTGTGGGGCGTTAATGCCAGTAAGGTTTTTGTAGCAGTATGGGTGATTGTGCTGATCGCCGCACTCATCATTTTACAGATTTATGTGTTGGGTATGGGCTGGTGGCAGAGTGCACTTTATTGTGTAGTACTGATTATTGTGCCCTTGCTGGTGGTACTGCGTTTATTGTTTTCAGCCCAGAAACCCGGCCATTTTCACCATATCAGTACACTGGTTAAACTGATCATGTTTACCGGAATACTCTCCATGTTATTTTTCAAATTCTACCAATAGTAGCATTTACATGAAGGAAATTATTTTAGCGTCGCAGAGTCCGAGAAGAAAACAATTGCTGGAATGGGCGGAGATACCTTTTAAGGTAGTTGTTCAGTCTACCGATGAATCCTTTTCAATGGATATGCCGGTAGAACAGATTCCCATTCATATTGCCACTCAGAAAGCAATTGCAGTAACCGGCTATTTAAAACAGCAGCAGATCTATGACCCCGAACAGATCCTACTTGCTGCAGATACTATTGTAGTGCTGGGCGATGAGGTAATCAATAAGCCTGCAGACCGGCAGGAGGCTATCGCCATTCTCAGCCGCCTATCCGGAAGAGACCACCGGGTAATTACCGGAGTAGTGCTGCAAAAGGGAGCAAAAGAACATACATTTTCTGTTACCACCCATGTGCAGTTTCATCCGCTCAGTGCAGAACAGATTGCTTTTTATGTAGATAAATACCAACCTTACGACAAAGCAGGGGCCTATGCCATACAGGAATGGATCGGTGTAACAGGCATTGCTTCTATTACCGGTGATTTTTACAATGTAATGGGCCTGCCGGTAAGCACTGTTGTGCAGGAACTTAAAAAGCTATAGGCAACAGAATAACTGATTGGCGCATCTGATTACCAGTTGAACTGGAGATCGAGCTCAACATCGGGGTGCAGCGTTCTTTCTACGGGGCAGGTGCGTGCGGTCCTTTCCATAATTTCCTTTTGCTTTTCGTCTAAATTCAGGGTTTTCGGAAAGAAGATATGCACCACTATTTTGCCAATTCTCCTTGGATCACTAACCATGATCTTGGTTACATCGGCAGTAGTTCCGTCTAATTGAATATCCATGGTCTGGGCCTTGATTCCCATGGTAGTGATCATGCAGGTGGCGAGGTTGGTGGCAACCAGGTCGGTAGGTGAAAAACGTTCTCCCTTACCCTGGTTATCGGTTGGGGCATCGGTTTCAATAACGGTTCCGCTCTGAAGGTGTGTAGCGGTACATCTTAAATTACCGTTATAAATAATTTGTGAAGTCATTGCATCAATTTTGCTATAAATTTACACGTAACTAATCACATGGAAGTGAAGAAACTAATTTTTGTGCTTTTCGTTTTTTGTGGATCGGTGGTAGTGGCTCAGCAGAAGCCGGTTACTTCACCTGGTGCACTGCGCAATCAGAAGAAAGCTGAAAAGAAAGAGCGGATTAACCAGCTCATTAAACAGGAGGAAGAGGGCGCATTGATTTATCAAAAGCAAAGTGCCTTTGGAATTAAGCTGAATACAGATGGATGGGGACTGTATTACGAGCAGGGGAAATATAAAACCCTTACTAAAACCAATCTCTGGTGGGTAGAATTCGGCGAGCGCAAAGACCGCAAAGAAGAGCGTGTGCCAACCATTACAGCGTCTCAGGGATTTATCATTATATCCAGTTATATCTACGGAAAGCAAAATAATTTTTACTATTTAAAGGCTGGGTTGGGTCAGCAACGCCTGATTGGAGGCAAAGGAAATAAGAATGGGGTAGCCGTTTCAGCCATATATGGTGGTGGTATTACAGCCGGTTTATTAAAACCGTATTATCTCGAAATTCAGAACCCAACCACTGATCAAAGAGAGTCTATCCGGTACACTCCTGCCAATGCAGATTTGTTTCTGGATCCTACTATTATTCTCGGAAAAGGCGGACTGACCAAAGGTTTGGGAGAAACCCAGTTCATTCCGGGTGCCCATGCAAGAGTGGCCCTGCGATTCGATTACGGCAGGTACAATGAAGCGCTTTCTGCCTTAGAAGTGGGCTTAAATGCCGAGTTCTATTCTAAAAAAGTGCCACTTATTTTGTTAAATGAGGATAAAAACTTCTTTTTTAATGCTTATGTGGCAATCACTTTCGGTAAGAGAAAGTAACTAAATTTGCCCTTCATTTCCGAATAAGCACCACCATGCAAGAACTACCCGTTGTTCCTAAAATAGATATTATTACTTCCACCGATACGCCGTTAAAGAAACCCAACTGGCTGAGGGTTAAACTGCCGTTGGGAGAGAGTTATAAACACGTCAGGGGGTTGGTGGATACCCATAAACTTCATACCATTTGCGAAAGCGGCAATTGTCCGAATATGGGGGAATGCTGGGGCGAAGGCACTGCTACTTTCATGATTCTTGGTAATGTTTGTACAAGAAGCTGTGGATTTTGTGCAGTTGCTACCGGACGTCCCGGATCGGTAGACTGGGACGAACCACAACGTGTGGCCGAAGCTATCCACCTGATGAAAGTAAAGCATGCGGTTGTTACCAGTGTAGACAGAGATGAGTTAAAAGACGGTGGATCCATCATCTGGTACAATACCATAAAAGCGATCAAAAATCTTAATCCAACGACTACGCTCGAAACACTGATACCTGATTTCAGGGGATTCAAAGACCAGA
>CALPNW020000182.1 GCA_943325035.2 Sphingobacterium thalpophilum
TGCCAGTACTTCAAAGACATTCATCAGTACCGCAAATAAGAGGGAATAGTCATTTAAAAAATGGATGCCTCCCACTTCAAAAAACTCCTGCATTTTATAACTCAAGCCTGCAGGATCATTGATCTTTATTAATCCGGAAAAAATAAACAGTAAACCAACCACCCACCGGATAACCACAACAATAGTTTTCATAGATTTAGTTTAATGTTTCCCTTCTTCAATCAGTATTAATGCAAATGCAGCATAATTAATGATATCGATATAATTGGCGTCGATGCCTTCGCTGATCAGCGTTTTACCGTCGTTTTGCAGAATTTGTTTGATGCGCAACAGCTTCACCAGTATCAGATCGGCAAAACTTTCCTGGCTCATTTCTCTCCAGGCCTCCCCATAATCATGATTTTTACTAAGCATAGTTTCTTTGGCCAGCTCTACATTTTTGCGGTAGAGCTCGGTAGTATATTCCACCTCCAGCTCTTCCACTGTAGGGTTATCCAGCGCTAACTGAATCAGCCCGATCACTGCATAATTCAATATCCCTTTAAATTCTGAAGTAATGTCGTCTCCTACCAGCTGGGTCTTCAAATCCTGAATGGTTCTGATTCTCAGGGCTTTGATAAAGATCTGGTCTACAACGGAAATGGTTCGCAGTACCCTCCATGCGGTGCCATAATCCTTGGTTTTTTTTACGAAAATATCATTACAGGTAGCAATTGCCTGATCGTACTGCGTATTGGTGCTTAACATTATTCTTCGTTGGTTTACTACTTTTGATAATATCTTTGAATCAGGTGCAATTTAACTGAATCAAGAGAATGTTTACACTTAACTGCAAAGGAAGTTTATGGGTAATTAACAGTCCGCTGGTAATGGGGATTATTAATGCCACCCCAGACTCCTTTTATACAACCAGCAGGGCAACCGGCATCAGTCATGCGCTGGAAACTGCGGAGACCATGATCCGTGAAGGAGCTTCTATACTGGACATAGGTGGTCAGAGTACCCGCCCCAATGCTGTTTTAGTGGGCGAACCGGAGGAAACGGATAGGGTTCTTCCGGTAATTACGGCGATTCACCGTGCTTTTCCGGATACCTGTTTATCTGTAGACACTTACTACCCGGCTGTAGCCAGAGCAGCTATTGAAGCCGGTGCCTCCATGGTAAATGACATCAGTGGCGGACGATTTTACCCCAACATGCTGCCAGTAGTAGCTTCGCTGAAGGTACCCTATATCTGCATGCATAGTACCGGCACAAAAGAAACGATGCATGAAAAAGCCATTACAGGTAATGTTTGCACCGAAGTAGTCCATTATTTTAAAGAACGCCTGGAAGCCTGTTATCAGGCAGGCATCAAGGATGTGATTCTGGATCCGGGCTTTGGATTTGGGAAAACGATGGAACAGAATTACCGGCTGCTGCGCGAAATGAACAGCCTTCAACTATTTGGCCTGCCTGTTTTACTGGGCATTTCCAGAAAAACCATGATCCATAAAACGCTGGGAATTACTGCGGATGAATCGCTGAACGGCACTACGGTATTAAATACAATTGGCCTGATGAATAAAGCCACCATTCTGCGGGTTCATGATGTGAAAGCAGCCATGGAAGCGGTTCGGCTGGTAACAGCACATCATCAATAATTTACGGGATATTTTCACGATCCATTATTTACGGGTATTTTTTTCGACCAATCATTTTCGGGTTAATATTAACGGGCTGCCCTAAATAAAACTGCCGGCTGATCTTTTATGATCCAACCGGCAGTAATACTATTAACTAATGGGTAAATTATCTTTGTTGTGGAGCGCCCTGTGGCATCATTGGCTGAGCCGGCTGAGGAGCAGCTATTGTAACATCCAGTACTTCAATATCAAAAATCAAAGCAGCATATGGAGGTATAACCGGAGCACTTCCATTAGGTCCGTATCCAAGTAAAGCTGGAATATACAACTTGCCTCTTCCGCCTTTACCAAAGAAACGAAGACCTTCGTCGAGTCCTTTAATTACGCTACCTGCACCAATTACAACGTTCAATGGTTGCTGGTTAGGACCGTCTTTGTCCATATTGCCGTCAAATTTCTTACCATCTACAAAAGTACCTCTGTACAACACTGAAGCCTGTTTGCCTGAATCCGCTTTAACAGCTTCACCTGCATTGGTAATTTCAACGTAAACACCAGAAGGCGTTTCTTGAGTTTTAGCACCTTTCTTAGCAATGAAACTTTTCATTTCTTTTGCTTCTCTTACTTTCTCAATTTCAATTTCTTTCTGATAATCTTCCATCATCAGTTCCTGGGTAGTAAAGGTTTTAATAACTTCTACCTTACCATTGATCAGGTCCTTCTGCTTAAAAATAGCATTGTATTCGAGCATACCCAGATTTTTCAGGGTATCTACATTCATTACAAATTCAATTTTATCACCTGGTGCTACTTTATTGATCAGTTCAATAAAACTGTGTTTGGCCATACGGGTAGTATCTACCATGAAATAAACAGGTATTCTTCCAAAAGAACTGCTCAACACAGAATCTTTAGCAGGAAGTTTATACTCTACGTTCATTTTTACAAACTGACCTTGTTTTAACAGATCCTTACTGCTTCCTTTTTGAATTTTATAAGCAAGACCCGTTGGTGTTTTTTCATATTGATTACAACTTGCAAGCAATACAACCGCTGACAAAAGCGTGATGGTAATTCTCCTCATTTTTTATTTATTGTAGTTGATTTTTATAATTGATTAATACCTCTTTAAAGTCTCTTACTGTTTGATCGATTGAATGGCTGCTTCTTCCTCCGGCGGCATTTGCATGTCCCCCCCCTTCAAAATGAGTACGGGCAAACTGATTCACATCAAAACTGCCTTTACTCCTGAAACTCCATTTCCGCTCTTCATCCCTGTCTATTACGATAGCACCAAATTTAATACCCTGAATGGTCAGCAGGTAATTTACCAGCCCTTCTGAATCACCTGTTTTGATATCGTATTTATGCAGATCCTGCTTCGTAATATACATCAAAGCCGTATTATACTCATACAAAACTTCCATTCTGTTCATCAGTGCAAAGCCAATGAACCGAAGCCTGTTCTCCAGAAAATTATCATATATATGGTTATGCACCAGCGCATGCTCAAACCCTGTTTCCTTTAAACGTGCAACCATTCTGTGAACCGATGCTGTTGTGGATGGAAACCGGAAAGAACCGGTATCTGTCATTACACCAGTGTATAAACAAATCGCAATGTCTGAACTGATACTGGCATCATAGCCTGCGCCCTCTATAAAATCATAGACCATTTCGCAGGTTGAGCTTTTACCCGTATCACTTACCCCATAGTTGAAAGACACTTCATCGGGCTGCTGGTGGTGATCTATCAGCACTTTTATTGCCTGTGAATTGGCCAGATGAATAGCAAGGTGTTTGGTTCTGTGAAAAATATTGAAATCCAGACAAAAAATTACTTCTGCTTCTCCCAGAATCTTGAGCGATTTTTCCTTGTTCATCTCAAAATTCACCACCTGTTTTGTGCCCGGCATCCATTGCAGAAAGTCGGCCCAGTTGGTTGGTGAGATGACTGTTACCTCATGGTTCAGCCCTACCAGAAAATGGTAAAGACCTAACGCAGAGCCCATAGCATCCCCGTCCGGTTTCTGGTGCATGGTGATCACCATTTTTTTGGGTGACGAAAGTAAAGGGTAAAACAGTTCTATATGTTCCATACAATGGCAGCAAAATTGCGGTTTCTAGACTAGTAAATCAAATCATTTTCCGGAAAAATGTTAAAATTACTCCCCTATACTTGCATGAAACCCATGCTATTCCTTACTTTTGACGCGAAATTTAAATATATGACTAACAGAACATTTACGATGATTAAGCCTGATGCAACCGCAAAAGGACATACAGGAGCTATTTTAGACCAGATTATTAAGGCTGGTTTTTCCGTTAAAGCAATGAAATGGATAAAATTAACAGAAGAGCAAGCTGGTCTGTTTTATGATATTCACAGAGAAAGACCTTTCTTTCAGGAACTGGTAGATTTCATGATCAGCGGACCTATTGTTGCTGCTGTATTGGAAAAAGAGAACGCAGTTGCAGACTTCAGAACACTGATTGGTGCAACCAACCCTGCTCAGGCAGCAGAAGGAACTATCCGTAAGCTGTTTGCTGCATCTATCGGAGAAAATGCTGTTCACGGAAGTGACAGTGATGAGAATGCCGCAATTGAAGCTGACTTCTTCTTTTCTAAGCTGGAAAGATTTTAAGGGAACCATTAGCTTGTTTGTTGAGCAACAAACGATTTCAACTATTTATCCCGGTTGCCTCAGGTAGCCGGGATTTTTATTGAACAGAACGTCCTTTTGTTATAAAATCCTGCCAGGGATTCTTAAACGCAATTTAAAGGAGCCCAATCGTGTAGTACCTACAGTGTCAAGTCATGTAACTCAGCTTCTGCAATTCGTAAAGAAAGTACATTGGGTGTTCTTTTCGCAGATGATGTTTCTGTTTTTTGATTAACTGTAAAGTATACTCTATTAGTGCTGGATGAATAACTAAAATTAGTGACATTATAAAATTGAAAGGAACTTAATCCGAAAATTTCCTGCGTGTAATTCCGAATATAATCATTGACTTTTTTTTGCCTTTTTAATTCATTCGTTTGATTGGTACGATTCAATAGTTTTACATCACTTCCTTCAAAACTTAATGCAACATTTCGATGTTTCTTTTTCGAATTTAGGGAATCCTGATTTATCGATTTCTCAATAGCAGCAGTCGTTGTTGTTATTGTAGACCCAATGGTATCCGACAATTGTTTTAAATGAAAATATTGAGCACCATCTACGGTTGATATCTCTGGAATTATTAAACTTTCTGGTTGATTGGTTGAAAAATATAGTCTATCCCCTATTAATGTTGGTGCTAATTCTCGATATGATTTTGTATTTATTTTTAAACTTTGTATCGTATAATCTAAAGAATCACGCAACATTTTATCGATCAGTTCAAACCCATTTGCCTTTTCTTTAAATTCACTAAGGCCATTTAGTAATTCTTTGGCCCGTACATAGTTATGCTGACTTGCTGCATATTCAGCCATTCTAAAACGAATATTAGCTGTGAGCTCAAAATCCGTTTTTACGGAAAGTATTTGATAACACTCATCGGCATTTTTATACGATTTCAACTTCCAATAACAATCACCTAATGTAACCAACACCAATGTATCATTTTTTCCTTTTTTAGTATGTTGGTATTTCCCTATATACGTTATTGCTTTATTGTATTCTAAATTACTATAATATCCTTGTGCTTTCTTTAATAA
>CALPNW020000183.1 GCA_943325035.2 Sphingobacterium thalpophilum
AGCACCATACCGTGCAATGGCAGAGCGGTTATAACTGATCACCATTTGCGGAACACCTGTTACGGTTTCTACATACAGGTCTTTTGCGCCTTCTACTTTATTGATCAGTAAACCCATTCTTGCAGCAATGGCGGCCAGTGAATCCAGGTCATCTCCAAATACCTTACAAACCACATCCTGTCTGGCACCGGTCATTAACTCATTAAAACGCATCTGAACAGGAAACTGAAATCCGGTTGTAACACCAGGAACCTGCTGAAGTGCGGTACTCATTTTTTCGGCCAGCTCATCAAATGTTTTGGCGCTGGTCCAGTCTTTTTTATCTTTCAGAATCACCATCATATCCGCCGCTTCCAGCGGCATAGGATCGGTAGGGATTTCACCGGAACCAATTTTGGTAACTACTTTTTGTACCTCCGGAAAAGAGTCGAGTAATACTTTTGCTGTTTTCTGTAAAGAAGAAACCGTATTGCTTAAAGAGGAACCGGTGAGTAATCTTGTTTCTACCGCAAAATCACCTTCTTCCAGTTTAGGAATAAACTCCCCTCCCATGGTACTCATGATAAATGCAGCAACTGCAAAAAGCAATACACTGATACCTACCACCATTTTAGGAAATGCCAGTACTTTTCTGAGCAGGGGGCTATACCAGTTGGTAACAGCCTGCATCATTTTGTCGGAGAAATTTGGTTTGGTGCCAATGGTTTTGCTTAAGAACAAAGCACTCATCATCGGAATATAGGTCAGCGACAAAAGGAAGGCCCCTAATATGGCAAATGAAACGGTTTCGGCCATCGGGCGAAACATCTTTCCTTCAATTCCCTGCAGGCTCAGCACGGGCAGATAAACCACCAGTATGATGATCTGACCGAATGCCGCAGCATTCATCATTTTTTTAGAACTGCCGGCTACTTCTGCGTCCATTTCGTCCTGGCTCAGCGTATCAGATCCATGAGCTCTCCGGTGCCTGATGCCATGATGCAGTTTATGCAACACGGCTTCTACAATAATCACACCTCCGTCTACCAGCAAACCAAAATCCAATGCACCCAAACTCATCAGGTTACCACTTGTTCCGGCAAGGTTCATCATGATGATCGCAAACAACAAAGACAATGGAATTACTGAGGCAACAATAAATCCTGCCCGCAGGTTACCCAGAAAAATCACCAGTACAAAAACCACAATCAATGCACCCTCAATTAAATTCGTTTGTACCGTACCAATGGCATTGTTCACCATTTTGGTCCGGTCTAAAAAAGGTTCAATAATCACGCCCTCCGGCAAAGAGGTTTCAATGACTTTTATTTTTTCCTTGATCTTTTTAATAACGTCATTACTGTTTCCCCCCTTCAGCATCATAACTACCGCTCCGGGCACTTCGCCCTCCGCTCCGTATACAGTTGCCCCATAACGAACAGCCTGTCCGTATTGAACCACCGCAATATTTTTAATTAATACGGGTATGGAACCGTTCACCCTTTTCACCACCACATTTTCCATATCCTCCAGGTTCTTCACCAACCCTTCGGTACGGATGAAAAGCACATTGGGTCCTTTTTCTATATAGGCACCTCCTGCATTCTGGTTGTTTTCCTGAAGCGCTTTAAAAACATCAGAAATGGTTAATCCAAAACTTCTCAGCTGGTCTGTTTTTACCGCCACCTCATATTGTTTCAGAGATCCACCAAAACTGCTCACATCCGCAACGCCCTGTGTTCCGAGCAACTGACGGCGTACCACCCAGTCTTGTATGGAGCGCAATTCCATGAGGCTGTATTTACCTTCATAGCCCGGCTTGGTTTTCACCACGTATTGAAAGATCTCTCCCAATCCGGTTGTTACCGGACCCATTTCTGGAGTACCCATTCCTTCAGGAATCTGAGACTGAACTGTTACCAGCCGCTCACTTACCTGTTGCCTGGCCCAGTACACATCGGTGTTGTCTTCAAAAACAACAGTTACAATACTCAGTCCGAATCTGGAAAAACTTCTTTGTTCCTTTATGCCCGGAACATTTCGGGTGGCCTGTTCTACGGGAACAGTAATAAAACGTTCTACGTCAGGCGCACCTAATCCGGGAGACACGGTAATGACCAGGACCTGGTTATTGGTGATGTCCGGAACCGCATCAATCGGAAGCTTCATCACAGAATAGGTTCCAAAAATGATCAGCGCCAGCGTAAACAGGCCAATGATGAGTTTATTACGAATAGAAAAATCAATGATCTTATTCAGCATAAGTTTACTTTATAGGAAAGAATCACAAAAGCGTAATTATCCGGCTTATCTAGTTAATGAAATACATGCAGCAACTGCATAGTTGGCAGAATGGGAAATGGTATTAAACAATTCGGGGAGGCTGAAAAATAGTAGCCATTGGCTGAAAGCAATAAGGACTTGCTTCCATGCGGGTATAAGTTACCGGCGCATTAGGGATAGCAGGCAGTTCCACTTCAAATTTTACAATTGGCATACTGATGGCACTGATCATACAGCCATCTGCATTGTGCGTTTTAAAAGGGAGTTTCATATCCTGCTCATGATCATTGTCAATCACCGGATTGATATAATGCATATTGATAAACCCGGCAAGTGTTAAGGAAGGATTTTGCTGGTGATGTCCTATATAATGATTCACCATGAACGGAATTTTCAGCAACTGATTGGCATCTGTTGCTCCCAACAGATAAATCGTTATTACTAATATGGCTGAAATGCGCTTCACACTGTAAATGTAACTAAAAATAGGCGTTTAGCCGAAAGGCTTTAGTTAACAAAACTCCACCAGATACCCACTCTGGTCCACAATCCGGGAGCAGTATACTCATTGGCCATCAGATTCCGTTTGTTAAATCCAAAGCTGCCTCCGCCGGCATTGAGTGTATTGAGGTTCTCTACCCGGAGAAATCCTTTAAAACTTTTGATCCTGAAATGCAGAAAGGCATTTACATCGGGTCTGTTGGTAATGGTATTGGTATTCTGGTAAAAATACTGTCCGAGAATGGGGCTGTAGTTATTCATGGTGTAGCCGCTGTTGTAGCGGACTTCCAGGCCAGTAGAGATGAACAGATTGGTATAAAAATTTCCTTCAAAAGCAATTCTGTTTCTGGTAAGCAGAAAAGGCAGGCTTACCGGAGGATTACCTGTTGTTTGCTGAATATGTACCTCGGTATACCAGTTCCAGTGTTTAGACAGCCTGAACATTTTTTCCGCAGAAATATGCAACACGTTAAATAAAGCAGCTTCCTGCCTTGCAGTAAAAAAGCTATCGAAATACATATAATTGCTCACCGCAAAATATTCTCCGGATAAACGTAAATGGTGTTTTGAATTTTCGTAGTTGGCAAATAACCGGATGGTGTTCTCTTTGTTGTTGCCGGTGGTGTTCTTTACAGGAAAAGAAGTAAGCGGGTTCAGCAAAAAGGAAGGAGAACGGTTGACGTTCTGAAAGCCTACATGCAGAAAACCCCTCTTGTTGCCGAGCATTCTTTTTAAACTGACAAAAGCGCTGTAATCGCCGGAATTAAACCCATTGATGTATAACTGACCACTGGCTTCCAGATCCCATACCTGATTGCGGGTTCTGTTTCTGTATTCCGCCATGGCAGAGAGATTGTAAAAGGAAGCAGTGGTAACTGTGTCGAATGTTCCTTTCAGGTTCTGCATGGCAATACCCGTTTTAAAAAACTGGCTCTGGTTGTTCTTATCCGGAAAACTGATCAGGCTGAACTCATTCTGAATATTGTTCCAGCTGTCTTTAAAATCCAAATTCACACCGGTAACAGCAGCCACATTAAAATAAGTGGCATACTTCGCTGAATCCACATTACTGTCGAAGAAATTAAAACTTTGCGAAGCTACCCTTAAGGTATGTTCTACCCTGAAGCGGGGATAGAAAATTTTGATGGTTACAGAATCGGTAACAATAGAATCTTTCTGGCCAAAGTCATAATGATGACGGTATAAAAACTCGGTTCCCTTATGCAGATTACCGGTAGTAATGCCTGTATTGAACGGATTCCTCAGAGCCGCTCCCGACTTACCCATGCGGGTTTCCAGTTCGTAAGGATCATTTAAAGAAAGACTGTCCAGCAGATTACGGTTCACCAATCCGCCGTTTTCGGAAGCAGATACTTTATTAGACAGGTAGATCATGAAAAACTCGTACCTGCGGTTGTTGGTTTGATAATGAGAAGTAAACCGGAAATTATTGTGGCTGGCATTCTGGTTCTTCATCATACCCGGAGAATTGCTGAACCGGTATTCGAAACCAAAATTAAAATTCGATTTTCTGTTCTGGGTATGCTTCAGATCAATCAGCTGTTCCGACTTGCTGCCCAGCATATAACCAAACTCGGTATAGGGCCTGGTAGTCTGGTAAAACTTGGTGTTCTCAACAGTAAACTTGTAAATATCAAACTGGTGAAAGCCTGCATCAAAACCGGGCTTCATTAAAGGGCTGAACAGCATCGATTGGGCAGCAGAACCATAGTTACCGAGATCATGTGCGGTGTAGGGCATTGGAAACCGCGTGGTAAAATCATTGATGGAAGAATCGAGGATACGGTTTCTGGTAGAATCAAAAAAGCGGTAAAAAATGGTAATGGAATCTGCAAAGCGGTCTCTTTTTTGCAGTGAATCTTTTTTTGAATCCGGAGCAGCCGAAACACTGCCGGGTCTTTGCGAACCGGAAAAATTACCCGTCTGCTGCATACCCTGTGCCTGCAGATTAAATGCAGTACCGGCACACAAAAGAAACAGCAACAGGTATTTAGTTCCGCCCCGGATCTTCCTCATTGATTAAACCACTTTTATCAATTCGCTGAAGAGTAAGGTCAGTTTAGGTTCGGCATCTTTTGCCGCCTGCAGTACCTCTTCATGTGTAATTACATTTTCTTCCTCCCTGATACCCAGATCGGTAATAACGCTTATTGCAAACACCTTCATTCCACCGTGTACCGCAACAATATTTTCCTGAACAGTGCTCATACCAACGGCATCTCCACCCAACGCATGAATCATTTTATATTCGGCCCTTGTTTCGAAGGTAGGACCGGTAACGCCCAGGTAAACCCCTTCGCGCAGATCGATATTATTTACTGCTGCAATTACTTTGGCCTTACGGATAATTTCTTTGCAATAAGGCTCGCTCATATCCGGGAAACGGGTTCCGAGTTCGTCTTCGTTCTTGCCAATCAGCGGGTTAATGGTGAACTGGCTGATATGGTCGTTGA
>CALPNW020000184.1 GCA_943325035.2 Sphingobacterium thalpophilum
AGTATTGCTTCGCCTTCATTCCAGCCTCCTTTTACCAAAGCCAGGTGCTCGGCACCACTTAGCTTTTCGCGAAAAGCCACCAGTTCAAAATGGCCATATTTTGTTGGCATGTCTACCCTAACCAGTTCCTCAATCAATGAATCGGTTTTTAACCGGTAATCGATCAGGTCTTTAATTGAAATGATTTTCAGGTTAAATCTGGCAGCAATGATTTCCAGTTGAGGTAATCTTGCCATTGATCCATCTTCATTCATTACTTCCACCAATACACCTGCAGGCTCAAACCCGGCGAGCCTGGACAGGTCTACCGTTGCTTCTGTATGACCAGTTCTGCGGAGCACCCCCCCCTTTTTTGCTTTCAACGGAAAAATATGACCTGGCCTCCCTAAATCGGCGGCTACCGTAGCAGGATCAATTAATGCCAATATAGTTTTTGACCGGTCCTGCGCAGAAATACCGGTTGTTGCTCCGTTACCAATTATATCTACGGAAACAGTAAATGCCGTTTCATGTAATGAGGTGTTAGCGCTTACCATTGGGGTGAGTTCCAGTTCGGCACAACGCTCTTCGGTTAAAGCAGCGCAAATGAGGCCACGTCCTTCTTTACTCATGAAATTAATGGCTTCGGGCGTAGCAAATCTGGCAGCAATGATAAAGTCACCTTCATTCTCACGATCCTCATCATCTACCACAATAACCATTTCGCCTCTGCGTATTGCTTCCAGTGCATCCTCTATCCGATCAAGCATATTTTCAATTTGAGGAGCAAAATTACTGAATCAATGGCAGAACATCAGCGGGAGTTTGCGTGTAATAATTCTTAAATACAGTAGAAATACGCTTGATAAGCCGGTCAGGCAAGGCTAGCATTGATGAATAATTTTTTTTCACATGTGCTACAAGCCTGCCTTGACTCTTTTTTTATTGATCAGCCTGAACCTCTGTATGATGATGAACAGGACTGTTTTTGCTCAGATTACTACAGGAAATATATCCGGTAAAGTATTGGTACAAAACAAGCCCGCAGAAGGCATACGCATTATTGTATCAGAAGAATCTACCGGTTTAATCCAGGAATCTGTAAGCAATAAGACCGGTCATTATCAATTTCAGCAGCTGCATCCTGGCGGTCCCTACCAATTGCAGTTTCAATCGGCCTTTACAGATACGTTGCGTATCCATACCATAGAAGTACTGCTGGGAAAAACAATTCTGATAGATGCATCACTTACCATGCTATCCCGACAGCTGAAACCAGTTCTCGTAGTTTCATCTGCTACTGCCAAAAGTGTAAACAGTACCCTGCAATTCAGTATCACCAGTAACAACATTGAAATCATGCCACAAAATGGCAGAGACTATGCAGGCTTGTTCAATAACTCACCGCAGGCCTATGTAAAGGATCCGGGAAATGGTGCAGTTTCGTTTTCCGGCCAAAACAACAGGTATAATTCATTGTATATTAATGGCGCTTTGCAGAACGATGTATTCGGGCTTTCTGCAAGTGGCACCTATGGAGGACAAACCCAAACAGGGCCCGTTGCCATAGAAACAATAGAACAGCTTCAGGTTCAATTATCGCCCTACGATGCTTCGCTGGGAGAATATACCGGTGCTGCCATCAATATAGTCACCAAATCCGGAAAGAACAAACCCTATTCAGGCATTTACAGATACATAAAAACAGACCGGGAACTGTATAATAATACAGGAATTGTTTTAAGCGGGCCGGTTATTAAAAATAAATTCTACTACTATTTTAATGCCGATCATATAAGGGAAGAAATAGCTGATCCGTTCAACTACAACACGTATGAAGGAGATACAAAAAATAAAGAACAACTACAAAGATTCATTCAATCTGTAAAAACAAATTACGGGTATGACCCGGGCACAACAGATGCAATACAAAAAACTACTGCTGCAAAACTTTCATTGAGGATCGATAAAATCATTCGGAAGAAACACCTTATAACCGCCAGTTTCAGACAAAATTTTTCTGAACGTTTTTATACAGGAACCAGTACCCCCCAATTCCTGTTCTTTAGTAACAACGGTAAACAATTCATATCAGGTCATTTTTCCGGAACAATTGAAATGAACAGCCGGTTCAGTAAAAATAAGGGCAACCAGCTGGTGATTGGTTTTAGCAACGCCGCCGATGAAACACGCCCGATGGGGAAACCATTCCCTTCACTGAGCATACTGGATGGTGAAGGTTTTATGTTTTTAGGAAGTAATGAAGATGCAATAAAAAGCAAAACGAACCAGACCAGCTGGAGTATCCGCAATAAATTTTATTTCAACAGAGGCAAACATTCAATCAATGCGGGGTTTGAAGTTGAATTAAGCCAGATCAGAAACCTGTTTTTACAGAACAGTTACGGTAGTTATTTTTACTATTCCCTAAGTGATTATCTACGGAATTTTCAACCGGCTGCCTACCAGATTAATTATTCCCTGAACGGAAAAAACCAAGCTGATTTTAATGGAGAAGGAATAAAATACGGATCAGTAAAAACTGCGTTCTTTGCCAATGAGCAGCTTCGGCTCAACAAAACACTTACCATACATGCAGGTATCAGAATCAGTGCGCAACAAGTTTCAGGAGACCTTGAAACAGACAGCATCACCGTACAAAAAGTAATACCAGCCATCAGCGCTTTGTACGATCTTGCAGGAGCAGAATATGGCAGCAACCCTTCCATTAAGCTGAGTGTATCTCCACGAATCAATATAAGCATCCGCATTCCGGAAAGGGGAATGAATATTGAAATCGGAACAGGTTTATTCGGGGGCAGAATGCCGCTGGCCTGGCTGGGCGGAATTTACAGTAACAATGGGCTGATCTATGAAAGTTTTGAAGCAGACAAACAGCAACTTAAAAAAATAAGATTCGCTTCAGACGTATATCAGCAGCCGCTTCCGGCTCAATTTGGCATAGCCGGTAATAAAGGTGTTTTAAACCTTGTAACCAATCATTTAAGGATGCCATCTGTATGGAGATCACACCTGCTCATCCATAAATCATGGAACAAAAACTGGTGGGTGCAACTAGACGGAATGTATTATTTTAACCAGGATGAAATTAATTTCACCAATGTTAATCTGCTTTCGCCAACCGACACATTATCCGGACCGGATAACCGGGTGATCTATTCCGGAATAAATAGTGCCAGAATTCCGGTTTTACCGGATAGCACAAATCCATATGATCAGATTATTTTACTCAGCAACAACAAAATGCAAAATGGATTTGGTTATCGCTATGGCATTCATCTTCAAAAAAAAATATACTACACCAATATCAACCTTCAATATGCATTTGGCGAATCCTGGTCAGTTTACGATGGAAATTATTCGGTTTTACTGAATCAGTGGAAACTGAATGAACAGGTAAATGGGAGGAACGATATCCGCCTGGCAAGATCCGATTTCAGCCCGGGGCACCGGATCAATATTTCCGCTGTTCATGAATGGTTTTTATCCGGACGAAAAAAGAAATTAACTACTGTTATTACCTATAACGGGAACTCAGGAAAACCATTTAGCTATGTGTATGGAAAAAAGAGTTTAACAAGAGATGACGTTAACTCCACAGGGTATGACCTCATCTACATTCCCACCAGTGATGAACTTTCTCGGCAGCTATTTCTTCCTTTGATTTCGGAGAATACCTATTATACCGGTGAGCAGCAAAAAGAGGCTTTAGAATGGTATTTTCAAAATAACCAGTACCTGAACAGCAACCGGGGCAACTATGCGGAAAGGAATGGAAGCAGGGAAGCTTTTAACCATAGCGTAAACATTAAATTTTTATATTATACCAAATTGGAACTCAACAAAAGGAATTATGGGTTAACCTTTTCTGCTGAAATTTTAAATCTGGGGAATCTGATCAACAATAACTGGGGAAAATATTACCCGATTCCCGGTAACCGGATCAGACTGATCAACTTTGAGGGATTCGCCAGTGAAAAACCGCTGTTACCCAGTTTTAGTTTTGACCCCGGTCTTTTAAAAGAATCAACAATACCCATGCAAAAAGGCCGTTTTGCCGGTTTGCCGCCTGAATGGTTGCTCCAATTGGGATTCAGGATAAATTTTTATTAACACCCTTTAACAATAAAAATGAGTTTAGAAAGAGTAAAAAAAACTGTAAACCATTGACAATCATTATATTAACTATACACCCACATTGACCGGTCCAGAAGAAATACCCATAAATGACATATTAAGTAATCATTATTTTAACAAGATTTTGGAGTCTACCGGTTGTTTGTCAGATATTTGCCCCATCAAAACAAAGATTATGAGAATTTTAAAACAGATTTCATTGTTTTTGGTGGCAGTTATGACTGTTTCCATTTCAATGGCGCAAGTAACTACCGGTACGATTACCGGTACTGTGAAAGACGCAAAAAATGTACCTTTAGTTGGTGCATCAATTGAGGTTTTACACGAACCATCCGGTTCCCGCTACAAGTCAATATCTACCTCTACAGGTAAATACACTGTTCCGGCTTTACGTGTAGGTGGTCCTTATAAAATCACCATTACTTATGTGGGTTTAAGAACTGAAATTGTAACTGATGTTACCGTTCAGTTGGGTGAGCCTTCAGTAGTTGACTTCACATTATCAGACAATTCAACACAATTACAGGAAGTAACTGTTAGCGGAGCTGCCAATAAAAAAGCTGCTTTGATTTCTAAAGACAGGAAAGGTGCTGCAACAAACATCAATTCCCGTTTAATCAGTTCTTTACCTACCCTTAGCCGTAACGTAACCGACCTTACCCGTCTGGTACCTCAATCTAATGGTACTTCTTTTGCAGGTCAGGATGGCAGAGCAATCAACTTTACGTTGGATGGATCTATCTTCAATAACTCATTTGGTTTGAGTGCATTGAATGGTGGACAAACCAACTCTGCTCCTATTTCTCTGGATGCCTTACAGGAAATTCAGATCAACGTATCTCCTTATAATTTAAGAGACGCAGGTTTTACAGGCGCTAGTATCAATGCAGTTACCAAAAGTGGTACCAACAGTATTCATGGAACTGGTTTCTACAACCAGCGCAATGAAAGCTTGATCGGTACTAAAGCAGGTGCAGGTGGCAAACAGGATGTTACTACCACTGCATTTGACGTAAAGCAATATGGTGTAAGCATTGGCGGAGCAATTATCAAAAATAAATTGTTCTACTTTTTAAACTATGAAGCTGAAAGAAGAAAC
>CALPNW020000185.1 GCA_943325035.2 Sphingobacterium thalpophilum
CAACCGGATTTATTTTACTTGCATTTTATGTGGCACTGGCTAAAAAACAGGGAGCAGATCTTCATAAAATTACCGGAACCATCCAAAATGATATCTTAAAGGAATATGCTGCCAGGGGAACATATATCTATCCGCCAAAGCCCTCTATGCGCATTATTACCGACATATTTGAATGGTGTAGTACCCATCTTCCCAAATGGAACACGATTTCTATTTCGGGATACCATATCCGTGAGGCAGGCAGTACTGCTGTTCAGGAAATTGCATTTACACTCAGTAATGGTAAAGCGTATGTTAAGGCAGCACTGGCAAAAGGACTGGACATTAATGTTTTTGGTAAGCGCCTCTCCTTTTTCTTTAATGCACACAATAATCTGTTTGAGGAAATAGCCAAATTCAGGGCAGCCCGCAAAATGTGGGCACAGATGATGAAAGAACTCGGAGCAACCGATGAAAAAGCAATGATGCTTCGCTTTCACACACAAACTGGTGGAGCAACACTTACCGCACAGCAACCATTAAATAATATCAGCAGGGTTACCATCCAAACCCTTGCAGCTGTATTAGGTGGAACGCAAAGCCTTCATACCAACGGATACGATGAAGCACTCAGCTTACCAACAGAGGAAGCTGCCCGTATAGCATTAAGAACACAACAGGTGGTTGCTTTTGAAAGCGGGGCACCTGATACCGTGGATCCGCTGGCCGGAAGTTATTATGTAGAATCACTTACCAATGAGGTAGAGTCTAAAGCATGGGATCTGGTTAATAAGATAGATGCGATGGGTGGAAGTGTAAGTGCTATTGAGGAAGGATTTATGCAGGAAGAAATTGCCCGCAGTGCTTATGAGTACCAGCGTAATATAGAAAGCGGAGAAAAGATCATTGTGGGGGTAAATAAGTTTACCATTGATAAGGAAACGCCTATTCCAGGTTTTAAAATTGACGATAGCATTCGTACTATTCAATCCCAAAAACTAATATTGTTAAAAGCTAAAAGAGATCCGCTGAAAGTAACGGATTGTTTAGCTGCAATAACTGAAGCAACTAAGGGCACCCAAAATCTGATGCCCTTAGTCATTTCGGCTGTAGAAAATTATTGTACGCTGGGTGAAATTTCAGATACCCTTCGTAAAGTGTATGGTGAGCATAAATAATGCTTACAGAACTACAAACAATGCATAAATTACACCAGGTATCCAGAACAAAAGGGTCAGTATTAAACTGAGCCAGAATTTACTGTTCGTTGCGTTCTCATGCAGGTAAACGGCAAGAGGCGGTAAAAGGATTGCCAGAATTGCCAATAAAATTGTATCAGTACTTGCATCTGTTCCTGCAGCCTTTTGAACTTTAAATTCTTTGGCTACTTTCTTCACTTCAGCAATTCTCATTTTTTTTTCTACTCTGGAGAGGCTTCTGAATTCGGCCATAGCATCCTGTACAACAATATCATCTGCTATTGCAGGGCTGTTATTGGTTGTTTTAGTAGTTGACTCTGTAATTACTGTTGAAGCATTCAGTGAAACAGATGTAAAAAGCATTGCAGCTAATAGTACGGCCGGAGTTCTTTTCATAAATAAGTTTTAGTTTATAATTTTAACAGCTTAAAGATAGTGGCAACTATTGTAAATTATATTACAAATATGATGACTGTTATTATAGGATTAACGTATTTTTATTTTATTATATATGTTTTTTGATCCGCTTCATACAGGCTGAATTCAGTATCTTTCCCTAACAGTTTTTAAAAACAGATACATGAAAAAAACAATTTTTTTCGGCCTGATGCTTATTACAGCAGCAACAGGTTCTTCACAAACCAATACTGCCAATCTGGAACAGTTATTAAAGGAAGAAACCCCCAAAGTAATTAGCTGGAGAAGGTATTTTCATGAACACCCTGAACTGGGTAACCGTGAATTTAATACATGTAAAAAAATTGAAGCCTCTTTGAAAGAATGGGGTATTACAACAAGAGTAGTTGCTAAATCTGGTGTTGTAGGGGTTTTGAAAGGTGGTAAACCTGGTCCGGTAGTTGCCCTTCGTGCAGATATAGATGGATTGCCGGTAGAAGAAAGAAATGATCTTGAATTTCGTTCAAAGGCGAAAGCAGAATACCTCGGTGCTACGGTACCGGTAATGCATGCCTGCGGACATGACACGCATATATCTATGTTGCTGGGGGCTGCAGAAGTACTCAGTAAAGTAAAAAATGATATCCAGGGAACAGTGGTGTTTCTGTTTCAGCCTGCCGAAGAAGGTCCTCCAGGTGATGAAGAAGGTGGTGCTCCGTTGATGATCAAGGAAGGTGCATTAGACAATCCAAAGGTAGATGCTGTTTATGGTATCCATATTTCGTCTTCCGGAGATTTGGGTAAGATCTATTATAAGCCGGAATCATTCATGGCATCCTCAGACTGGTTTACGATTAAAGTAAAAGGCAAACAAAGCCATGGCGCAAGTCCATGGAGATCGGTTGATCCGATTGTGGTAAGTGCTGAAATTATTCAGGCACTGCAAACTATCATTAGCCGTCAGATCGATATCACCAAAGCACCGGCCATTATTACGGTTGGTAAAATACAGTCTGGTGTTAGAGCTAATATTATTCCGGAAGAAGCTTTTATGGAAGGAACCATCAGAACACTGGATGATGCGATGCAGAAAGATATTCATGCACGCATTAAACATACCGCAGAAAAAATTGCAGAAGCAAACGGTGCAACTGCAGAAGTGATGATTGATACCAAAACACTGGTAACTTATAATGATCCGCAGTTAGTGGCAAAATCACTGGCCTCATTACAAAAAGCAGCAGGTGGTGCTGAGAATGTTCTTCCTATCAACTGGCAAACAGGTGCCGAAGACTTTTCCTTTTATGGCAAAAAAGCGCCAGCCTTCTTTTTTAATGTCGGTGCCAGAAGTCCAAAAATTACTGTAGAAGAATCCACCAGTCATCATGCTCCTGCATTTATGCTCGACGATAGCAGATTAGATGTTGGTATGCGTGCATTTGTTCAGCTGGTACTGGATTTTGCAAAAAATAATAAATAGTAGTTCTCTATGAAAAAGCTATTCATTTTAACCGCCTTTTTTATTGGCATTTATCCGGGCTATTCCCAGAATAAACTTACACCCGAAAAGCTATGGCAGATCGGGAGAGTTTCAGCAATGGGATTAAGCACCGATAAAAGTTCAGTGATCTATAGTGTATCCGTTCCGGATATTCAAAGCAATAAAAGCATCCGGAAGAAATACAGGGTTTCTGTAACAGGGGGTGATGCAGTGGAAATCACCGAAACAGCCTCCCTCCTTTTGAACGACCGTATTTCGCCCAATGGCAGGTATATACTCAGCGGAGATGAAGTAAAAATAAAAAATGTAACCGGTGCCGATACCTATAAGGACCTGCCCAAGTCGGATGTTTATATTTACACGTCTTTGAATTACCGGCATTGGGATACCTGGGAAGATGGAAAATTTGGTCATGTATTTGTTGCGCCAATAGTGAATGGAAAACCAGGTGAAGCAAAAGACATTATGCCGGGAGAAGCTTTTGACTGCCCGCAGAAACCATATGGTGGAGATGAAGATTTTATCTGGAGTGCAGACAGTAAAAAGATACTCTACGTAGCAAAGAAAAGCTACGGTACAGACTATGCTATCAGTACGAATACCGATTTATATGAGTATGATATTGAAAAAGGCACTACTGCTAATCTTACCGCAGATAATAAAGGGTATGACCTTGCACCCGAGTACAGCAGTAATGGTACACTGGCCTATTTGCAAATGAAACGAGATGGCTACGAAGCAGATAAGCAGGACATTATTGTACTGGTGAATGGAGTTACAAAAGTAAATCTTACTGCATCCAGAGATGATATTCATGTGGAAGGATTTAAATGGAGTGCTGATGGGAAATCGATATTTTTCTGGGCACCGGTGAATGGTACTTTACAATTGTTTAAAGTAAATAATACCGGATCTGGCAAAATGATACCAGTTGTTGAACAGCTTACCAAAGGAGATTTTGATATTACCGGTGTGGTTGGTCAGTCGGGTAACACGCTTGTTGTTTCGCGAACAGATATGAACCATGCCGCTGAACTCTATACCCTTGATCTTGCCGCTGGTGCCTTAAAGCAACTGACACATGTGAATGACAGTTTCTACAGTACACTTCCATTATGTAAAACCGAAAGAAGATTTATTACCACCACCGATAACCAGAAAATGCTGGTATGGGTGATCTATCCTCCGGATTTTGATCCGGCAAAAAAATATCCCACTTTATTGTATTGTCAGGGCGGGCCGCAAAGTCCGTTAACCCAATTTTATTCTTTCCGGTGGAACTTTCAGCTGATGGCTTCGCAGGGATATATAGTGGTAGCACCTAACCGTCGTGGAATGCCGGGGCATGGTACAAAATGGAATGAGCAGATCAGTAAGGATCATGGCGGTCAGGTAATGAACGATTATTTATCTGCCATAGATGCGGTAAGCAAAGAGTCATTTGTAGACAAGAACAAACTGGGTTGTGTGGGTGCCAGTTACGGCGGATATTCTGCATTTTATCTGGCAGGTATTCACAATAACCGTTTCAAAACCTTTATTGCACATGATGGCATCTTCGACACAAAAAGCATGTATGGTACTACCGAGGAATTATGGTTTGTCAACTTTGACTATGGTGGACCATACTGGAATAAAAAGAATACCGCTGCACAAAAAACCTATGGTGTATTTAATCCCAGCAACTATATTGATAAATGGAATACGCCCATTCTGATTGTTCAGGGTGGCAAAGATTACAGAGTGCCTGTTGAACAGGGTTTACAGGCATTTCAGGCTGCACAGTTACGCGGCATCAAAAGTAAACTGCTCTATCTGCCAGAAGAAAATCACTGGGTTGTATCTGCGCAGAACGCGTTGGTATGGCAAAGAGAATTTTTTAGCTGGCTCAGCGAGACGTTGAAATAATTATTGGTTAAAAAAAAGAGGCATAATTGATTATGCCTCTTTTTTTTAACTGCCTGTAGTATGCCTGGATCTTAGAATGAAAGGGTTATCTGCATATATAGATTTCTACCGGGTCTGTTAATTCTGCCCCAATCAAGGTGTTCTTTATACTCATTGTCGAATAAATTATCAATCCCTGTATCTATTCTAAATTGTTTGTTTAGTAGTGTGGTATCG